>JAUNJW010000299.1 GCA_030533035.1 Erysipelotrichaceae bacterium | reverse complement strand
ACATCCCGGAACTCGTCAGGCTGAGACTTGCCTATCTCGGCGAAGATACCGGCTTCAAAAATGAGGAAGAAAAAGAAATTTTCGCCGCCAGGCTTCCGGTGTATTTTGAAAAGCATCTCAATGAAGACCTGACTGTTTTCCTGGCAAAGGAAGACGGGAAGACAGCCGCCTGCGCGTTCCTTCTGGTGACAGAGATGCCGATGAGTCCTTCTTTTCCCAACGGCCGCACCGGAACCGTGCTCAATGTGTACACGGATCCTTCCTGCCGCCGGCAGGGATACGGGCGGGCAGTCATGACTGAACTGCTGGCAGAAGGAAAAAGGCTGGATCTCAGCAGGATCGAACTCAAGGCCACAAAGGACGGATATCCGCTGTATCAGAAACTGGGATTCCGTGATTCTTCAAAAGAATACCCGCTGATGAAATGGGTGTACCGCTGATCAGGAGGAAAGAAAGCATGGATACAATTGAAACCATCTTCTGCCGGCACAGCTTCCGGGGAAAATACAAAGCCGTCCCGGTTCCCAGGGAAGATCTTGTCACAATCATGAAGGCCGGCCTGGCCGCTCCTTCCGGCTGCAACACCCAGACGACCAGCCTGATCGCGGTCGATGACCCGGTGGTTCTGCAGCGCCTTCACTCGGTGATCAGACCCGACGTCGCCCCGACAGCGCCGGCTGCCATCTGCGTTGTCACCCACCGGGTGAATGCCTACCGCGACAGATGCTTCGCTGTCCAGGATTATTCCGCCGCCATTGAGAATATCCTGCTGGCTGCGGTGGCGCTCGGCTATCAGTCCTGCTGGTATGAAGGCCATATCACCGATGAGGATAAGATCAATGAAAAGATGGCGGAAATCCTCGGGATTCCCAAAGAATATGAACTGGTCTGTTTCCTGCCGCTGGGCATTGGCGAGGAGGAACCGGTGCAGGTGCAGAAAAAGCCGTTCCATGAGCGGGCCTTCTTCAACTCATTCGGGGAAAGCGAACCGGAACAGATCCCGCCCAAAAGCATTACCCAGATCCTGCTCGATGAACTCGGCACCTATTTCAGCCTGGCGGACCAGTATGGTGAAAACAGGATGCCCAAGATTTCAAGAAAGCTTAAATATGCCATTGAAATCAGCCGCGGCCTGCATCTGGATACCGATCTTACCGCCGCCATCCTGTTCGGCGAAGAACTTGCCAGGATTGATGACGGCATTATCCTGACCGGCATTATGAAAAATGATCCTGCCTTTGAAGAAAGACTGCATAAGGCAAAGCTCACGATGGCTGAAATCCTGGAGCAGTCAGACGCCGGCACTGCAGCGCAGATCCTGGAATGCCTGGACCGCCTTGCCGTCCGTGAAGAAGAGTCCGCGGAAGAAAGACTTGCGTATATCCTGGCTGACGCCGCGGAGTATGCCGACAGCCTGGAATCAGAGACAGACCGGCATGCATGGCTGGCTGACTTCAAAAACAGAGTGATCGCCGCCAGCCGTGAAGAAGGCGGACTGAGCAGTCCACAGGTTCCTGTTTCAGGAAATACCCGCCGGAAAGTGCTCTGAATGTGTTAATGGGGGAACTGACATGATTCTGAAGAGAAAACTGCTGCCGCTGGCAGCGCTCGGAATGGCCGCCGGCCTTGTGCCGGACGCGATGGTCCGCATCATGCTGGGTAAAAATGAGACCGGCCAGCAGGTGCGTGACAAGACAATGGCCGGACTTGATAAAAGAAAAAAGAATCCGGACGATATCATGTACCGGGCCGGTGTTTATCTGGCGTCAAAGCAGGAAGAAAATGAACGCTTTGAAAAAGAGTGTCCGGAAGAAAAGGTCACGGTGCTTTCTTTTGACGGCCTGCGCCTGGCCGGCTTTATGAGAAAAAACAAAGAGGGTCACCGCTGGCTGCTTGCCTTCCATGGCTACCGGGCGACGCATTCAGAAATCACACGGCTGCAGTTTGCCCGTGAATTCTATAATATGGGATTCCATGTTCTCGCGCCTGACCACCGCATGTGCGGCGAAAGCGAAGGGGAACGGATCGGCATGGGCTGGCTGGAACGGTTTGATGTGCTGACATGGATCCAGTATGTCATTGCCGAGGATCCGAAGGCCCAAATCGTTCTCTTCGGGGAATCCATGGGCGCCGCCGCTGTCCTGGCAGCCTGCGGCCTGTTCCTGCCGCCGCATGTCAAAGCCGTGATCGCCGACAGCAGCTTTTCCTCCGTCAGTGCCATTTCCGGTGAGGTTGCCGCCCGCAGATACCATCTTCCTTCGGGTCCCGCCGTCGCGCTGTGCGACAGCGCCGCCAGAAGATATGCCGGCTTTAAGCTGAGTGAAGCGGACATTGCGGCTGAGCTGGCAAAAGCGAAAATCCCGGTCCTGCTCATGCATGGAAAGGAGGATTCCATTGTCCCGTTTGAGAATTTCAGGGTCCTTTCCGAAGTAAATACAAACAGTGAACTGAAGGCAGTCAGCTTTGAAGGCGCCGACCATGTCTGCAGCAGCCTCGTGGAGCCTCAGCTTTACTGGCAGACCGTACGTGATTTCCTTGATGGCCGGTTTTCTTAAATCCTGAACAGGTCAGAAATGATCTGTTTTTTAAGATATGCGCGCGGCTGTTCATCAGTGCCGCAAATCTGCTATGATCTGAATGGAAGGTAAGACAATGAATCTCAAATCATTTGAC
>JAUNJW010000298.1:1341-2675 GCA_030533035.1 Erysipelotrichaceae bacterium | reverse complement strand
ATGGGCCTTGGCGGCGTCAAGAACCCGTATCTGAAAGCTTCCGACTGGGGCTGGGCCATTGACCCGACCGGCCTGAGAATCGCTGTCAATGAACTCTGGGAGCGCTATGGCAAGCCTGTTTACATCGTTGAAAACAGCCTTGGCACCCAGGATGTCCTGGAACCCGACAAGACATGCCACGACCAGGCGCACATCGATTATCTGCGCAGCCACATTGAAGCGCTGGCTGACGCGATCAACATCGACGGCGTAGACGTCATGGGCTACACACCGTGGGGCTGCATCGACCTCGTTTCCGCGTCCACCGGTGAAATGCACAAGAGATACGGCTTCATCTATGTCGATTACCAGGATGACGGAACCGGCGACGGCGCCCGCTACCGCAAGGATTCGTTCTACTGGTGGAAGAAAGTCATCGCGACAAACGGCGAAGACCTTTCCGACCTCTGATTTGCCATATGAAAAACACGGATTCATCTCCGTGTTTTTTTATTGCTTCAGAACTGCTCAGGACTGATTCTGTCCGCGTACAGAAGCCCGTTTTCACGGCGGATGCGGAGCACAAAGTCAAAGCGGTCGCACATCGTGCATAAGTCAAAGTCACGGCGCGGGAAGATGTGGGCCTGGGCAGGATCAAAGAATTTCTTTCCTTCGGTATAGCGGAGTTCATCCGCTTTCGTTTCAATATCCGCCAGCGGATCTTCCAGAAGCAGCGACCGGATATACTCAGCGCACAGCTCGTCTTCCTCGGTCTGTTTCAAAGCGTTCCAGCCCATGGCAACCAGGGAAACCTTATCAGGATTCTTCTTTTTAATATATTCCGCGATCGCTCCGGCATTGTTGAGGGAACCGGTCAGGATCTCACCGCCCACAGGCACGGCTGTCAGCCCCTGCACGCCGGCGCTGGTTGTATGGACCAGCGTTCTGCCGGAAAGGTCAATGTGTTCGAACTCACTCGGCGCATTGCCGAAATCAAAGCCTTCGATCTTGATGCCGTTGCGCTCGCCGGCAATCAGCCAGTCAGGATGCGCGTCCCGCAGGGCAAAGGCTTCTTCCACCCTGCCGACCGGGATGATCTGTTTCACGCCTGCCGCGTATGCCCAGCACTCCAGGGAAAACGCCCGGAAGACGTCAATGACAACACTGAGCCCTTCCGCTTTCTTTGCGCCTTCCAGAAGATGCAGAATCTCAATCTGTTCTTTTCTCATGCGACGTCCTTTTCGGTGACGGTGCCGTAGATCATCGGCTTTCTTTCCGCCGGGGCATCAGAGATTTCAACCGCCTCCAGCAGCAGGTTCTTGACTTCTTCAAGCCTTCTGTCATCGTTGACATAC
>JAUNJW010000298.1:0-1300 GCA_030533035.1 Erysipelotrichaceae bacterium | reverse complement strand
AGGTGATCGCCGCAGCGCACTTTCATGACAAGGCCGACTGCCGGATCGATTGTGTCCGCTTTCGTGGCCCTGCCGGCGCCGAGCATCTGGGCGGCATTGCCGATCTTTTCGGCAGCCATGGAATGGACATAGCCTTCTTTTACGGATTTAAGATCAATGACCTGTTTCACTCTGAGCAGTTCATCAATTTTCTCCAGCGTTACATAGGAAGCGTCGCCGCCCTGCAGTTCCACCATTCTCTGCAGGCGCCTGAGTCCCTCTCCGGAATCAATCGCTGCCCGCAGGGAGCTTCTGGCGTCGGTTTCACTGTCGGCCAGGCCGCCGAGCATAAGCATATGAACCCCCAGCAGCATGCACACTTCATACAGCGGATCTGTTTCCGGGATCTTTCCGCTGAGCAGTTCTATTGCTTCCTTCACCTCGAGGGCATTGCCGACCGCCATGCCGAGCGGCTGGTTCATGTCGGTGATCAGAGCGGTTACTTTCCTGCCCATAAGGGTGCCGATTTTCACCATCAGCCCGGCCAGTTCGAAAGCTTCTTCTTTGGTGCTCATAAACGCGCCCGAGCCGGTCTTGACGTCAAGGACAATCGCGTCGGCCCCGCTGGCGAGTTTTTTGGACATGATCGAACTCGCGATCAGCGGCGTCGAGCGGACTGTCGCCGTGACGTCGCGCAGGGCGTACATCATTTTGTCAGCCGGCACCAGATTTTTTGACTGGCCGATGACGGCCACGCCGTTTTCCTTTACGATCTCAATGAACCGGTCCATCGGCTGCTCGATCACGGTGCCGGGAATGGATTCCAGCTTGTCCAGGGTGCCGCCGGTATGGCCCAGTCCCCTGCCGCTCATCTTTGCCACGGTGCCGCCGCAGGCCGCGACCAGGGGCGCCACAGCCAGGGTTGTCGTATCGCCCACACCGCCGGTGGAGTGCTTGTCCAGCTTGATTCCCTCAAGCTGTGAAAGGTCAGCGACATCGCCGCTGTTCATCATCGTCATTGTCAGGGACGCGGTTTCCCGCGGCGTCATTCCCTTCAGCCTGACCGCCATCATAAAGGCGCTCATCTGATAGTCAGGGATCTCCTGGGCCACGTAGCCGTTGATCAGAAATGCAATTTCTTCATCGGAAAGCTCACCGCCGCAGGCTTTCTTTTCAATCAGGTCAACTGTTCTCATAATTATGAACCTCGTGTTTCCGGTAATGGAATCTCTAAGAAAAGTATGCCACTAACCGGAACGAATTTAAAGGTTCAGAAAGAACACGTCATATACACAAAGGCTGTTTTGGTGGCATAATAAGC
>JAUNJW010000084.1 GCA_030533035.1 Erysipelotrichaceae bacterium | reverse complement strand
TGGACTTGTAAACCTTCTGCATGTAGTAGAAGGAATCCTTCTTCTTTCTGGAGAAATCGCCGGTGCCGTCATCATATCTTTCGACAAAGATGAAGCCGTATCTCTTTCTCATTTCACCGGTGCCGGCCGAGACAAGGTCAATGTGGCCCCAGGGCTGATAGCCCCAGAGGTCAACGCCGTCGAGTTCGATCGCGTCCTTCATGGCCTTGATATGGTCGCGCATGTAGTTGATTCTGTAGGTGTCATGAATGCTGCCGTCTTCTTCGACAACATCCAGGGCGCCAAGACCGTTTTCAACGATCATCAGCGGGACATGATATCTCTCATACATCTGGCACAGGGAGATTCTCAGACCCATCGGGTCAATCTGCCAGCCCCATCTGGAAGCTTCCAGGTAAGGGTTCTTTCCTGCCGCAACCATGTTTCCTGCTGTTTTCGCGGCTTCGGGATCCGCCGAAGCGGTTCCGGACATGTAATAGGTGAAGCCGTTGTAGTCGACAGTTCCCTTTGCGATCAGGTCATGATCGCAGTCTTCCATTTCAATGGTGACGCCGTTTCTTTCAAACCACTTCATCTGGTATTCCGGATAGTAGCCCTTGACCTGGACGTCAATGAAGAACTCTCTGGCTCTCATTTCCTCAATCGACTTCATGACGTCGGCAGGATGGCAGGTCAGCGGATAGACCGGGGCATAGGCGACCATCATGCCGATCTTGTTTTCAGGATCGATTTCATGGCCTCTCAGGACTGCCTTTGCACTTGCGACGAAGGTGTGGTGGGCTGCCTGGTAGCGGACCTGCGGATCAACGCTGTGGATGCCCAGCTGCATCCATGATCTCAGGATGTTGATTTCATTGAATGTCATCCAGTAGCGGACACGGCCCTTGAAATGCTCAAAGAGAACTTCCGAGAAGTGCAGGAAGTAGTCAATCAGCTTTCTGGAATGCCAGCCGTCCAGCTCATCGGCCAGAACCATCGGCACATCGAAATGGGCAATGGTGACAATCGGCTCAATGCCGTATTTCAGACATTCGTCAACGACGGCGTCATAGAAGGCAAGACCTTCCTCATTGACTTTTTCCTTGCCGTCCGGAATGACTCTTGACCAGGACATCGAGAAACGGAAGGAATTCATTCCCATTTCAGCGAAGAGGGCAATATCCTCTTTGTAGTGATGGTAGAAATCCACCGCCTGGTGGGAAGGATAGTAAATACCCGGGATGATATAGCCGGCTGCGCCTTCAGGGAGTGATTTCTCACGCGGAAGCTCAAGGATTTCTCCTTCTTTTGTCTTGATTGTGTACATGCGGGGGTGGTCTTTGTCACCGCCCTTGATGGCGTCGGAAGTGGCTAAGCCTCTGCCGCCTTCAAGATAGCCGCCCTCATACTGGTTGGCAGCGGTGGCGCCGCCCCATAAAAAGTTCTTGGGAAAGCTCATAGATTATATTTTCTCCTTTATTGTTGATTCCATTATACCGTAGATTATGGCTTTTCATGCAGACAAGCGTCGGCATAGACCAGATAACGGACGAATTTAGTGCTGTGGACGATGTAGCTGCCATGGCCTTCACCGGGAATAATGCGGAGCTCGGAATTTCTGACGTGTTCCGCGATGAAGCGGGTTTCTTTTTCCGTGACCACATCCTTTTCACCGGCAAGCACCAGGGCTGCAGCGCTGATCTGATCCAGATCCTCCGCAGCAATATGCGGCTCATTCAGCATCAGCTTCAGTTTGCTGTCGCTGCTGAAAAAGTTCATGGCCCTGATGACTGTCTTCAGCCAGGGTTTTACGCCATCCGGCGTCACATTGGCCCCGCTTGTGACAAGGGTGGTGATCCTGTCCGTTTTCATCGCTGCCAGCAGACCCACGATGCCGCCGTCGGAAAAGCCGTAATACAGTACATCTTTCAGATCCAGCGCTTCGAGGAATGCTGTGACGTCATTCGCCATGTCCTGATAATGCAGCTCCTCTGTGACCGTGCTGGCGCCATGGCACCTTGAATCGATGCTGTAGCAGGTGAATCTGTGTTTCAGTTCTTCAATTCCCTCACTGAAGATTGTGTGGTCTTCGCCGT
The DNA here is from genome assembly GCA_030533035.1 of Erysipelotrichaceae bacterium. Classification (GTDB taxonomy): domain Bacteria; phylum Bacillota_I; class Bacilli_A; order Erysipelotrichales; family Erysipelotrichaceae; genus Bulleidia. The sequence continues at coordinate 6,229 of JAUNJW010000084.1, read as the reverse complement.
TGCCGTGAACCAGAAGCAGGGGTCTGCCGCTGCCGCAGACCTCATAAAACAGATCGATGCCGTTAACATGGATAAACATATGGAATCCTCCTGCTTCAATCTTATCATCGGGTGAACAAAAACTGACAAATCTGGATGAATCGTCACTTAATCTGTGATATTGTGAAGGTAGTGAAAAACAAGTTTTTTTACGGAGGAATAATTAAATATGACTGTCAAAACACCTCTTTATGAGGAACATGTGGCGCTGTCGGGCAAAATAGTCGATTTTGCCGGCTTTTTTCTGCCTGTGCAGTATCCGACCGGTGTCATTGCGGAACACATGGCCGTGCGTGAGAAAGCAGGCCTCTTTGATGTGTCCCACATGGGTGAAGTCACTTTCAAAGGAAAGGACGCCCTGGCCAACATCAACCGCATTTTCACCAATGACTACACAAATCTGAAAATCGGCAAGGTCCGCTACGGCGTGATGTGCTACGAAAACGGCGGCTGTGTCGACGACCTGATTGTCTACCGCCGCGGCGATGACGACTTCTTCGTCGTAGTCAACGCGTCGAACCGCTTCAAGGATGTGGCATGGATCAAAGATCATCTGGAAGGAGACGTTGTGTTTGAAGATGTTTCCGACAATTATGCCCAGATTGCCATCCAGGGCCCTTTGAGCGGCGACATACTCGGGAAGTATACTGCTCTGCCTGAAAGGTATTACAGCTACATTGACTCCGAGATTCTCGGCCATCCGGTCATCGTCTCCCAGACCGGATATACCGGTGAATACGGATTTGAAATCTACTGCGCTCCCGAAGCAGCGCCTGAGATCTGGCGTGAGCTGCTCAAAGACGAGAGAATCATCCCGTGCGGATTAGGCGCCCGTGACACGCTGCGCCTGGAGGCGTCGATGCCGCTGTACGGACATGAGATGGATGAAACAGTCACACCGCTGGAAACAGGACTTGACTACGGTGTGAAGATGGACAAGGAATTCATCGGCCGCGATGCCATCGCTGCCAAAACAGACAACCGCCACCGCATCGGCATCCGGATCACCGGCAGGGGAATTGCCCGTGAACACTGCGATGTTTATATGGATGGAAAACAGATCGGACATACCACCAGCGGCACCCATCTGCCGTATCTCAAAGGCGCTTACGCAATGGCGCTTGTCGATTGCGCGTATGAGCCTGGCACAAAGCTTGAAGTGGATGTCAGAGGAAGAAGGATTGAAGGGGAAGTCACAGCACTTCCGTTCTATAAGAGAGGTCAGAAATAATTATGAAAACACCAGAAGAACTCAAGTATTCAAAAACCCATGAGTGGGTCCGCTTCATCTCGGAAACCGAAGCTGAAGTAGGTCTCAGCGACTTTGCCCAGGACGCCCTCGGCGATCTGGTCTTTGTCAACCTGCCGGAACCGGACGCTGAAGCAGTCAAAGGCGAAACCATCTGCGACGTGGAATCCGTCAAGGCTGTTTCCGACGTCTACGCGCCGGCCAGCGGCACCGTCAGCGAAGTCAATGAAGAACTGCTCGACGCGCCGGAAAAGATCAATTCCGATCCGTACGGGGCATGGCTGTTCAGGCTGACAGACGTCACTGACACCGATGACCTGCTTGACGCAGAAGCGTATATTGCCCATTGCGAATCCGAGGAACACTGATATGGGGAACTATATTCCTTCGACAGATCTGCAGCAGCAGGAAATGCTGAAAGAAGCCGGCTTTTCCTCGTTTGAAGATCTGTACAGGGATGTTCCGGAAGAGCTCCTGCTGAAGCATGAACTGAATCTGCCTTCAGGAAAATCTGAGCTGGAAGCTTCAAAGACGCTCAGAAAGCTCGCTGACAAGAATAAAGTCTATTCCAGTATTTTCCGCGGCGCGGGAGCCTATCATCATTACATCCCATCAATTGTCACAAGTGTTGTGAACAAGGAAGAATTCGTGACTGCCTATACGCCTTACCAGGCGGAAATCTCCCAGGGCGTACTGCAGTCGATCTTCGAATACCAGACCATGATCTGTGAACTGACAGGCATGGATGTGTCCAACGCGTCTGTCTATGACGGCGCCGTGGCAGCTGCCGAAGCAGTTTCGATGTGCCGCTCACCGAAGAAGAAAAAGGTCTATGTTTCGGAAGGCGTCCATCCCGACACCATGAAAGTCATCAGAACCTACAGCTGGGCCTATGGCGATGAAATCATTCCGCTTGCCCTGAAAGACGGCCTGACCGATCCGGCGGACCTGAAGGAAGAGGCGGCCTGTGTTGTCATCCAGCAGCCGAATTACTATGGCGTGATTGAGGATGTCAGGGCGCTTGTTTCAGCGGCCCATGAGAAAGGCATCCAGGTGATTCTCTCAATGAATCCGATCGCGATGGCAAGCCTGCCGTGTCCGGGTGAATACGGCGCCGATATCGCTGTCGGCGAAGGCCAGCCGCTTGGCATGCCGCTCAGCTATGGCGGACCGTATCTCGGCTTTATGGCTGCCACATCCAAAATGATGCGTAAACTGCCGGGCAGAATTGTCGGCCAGACAGTGGATTCTGAAGGCAATAAAGCCTATGTCCTGACACTGCAGGCACGTGAGCAGCATATCCGCCGTGAAAAGGCGTCTTCCAATATCTGCTCCAATGAAGCCCTGTGTGCCCTGACCGCTTCGGTTTATCTGGCTGCGATGGGGCCTGACGGCATCCGCGAAGTCGCGAAGCAGTGCTGTTCGAAAGCGCATTACCTGGCGGAAAAACTTGAGGAAGCAGGTCTTAAGAGAAGGTTCAAAGCTGATTTCTTCCATGAATTCGTCACTGACTGCCAAGAGCCGGAAAAGCTGATCGCGAAGCTGGCTGAAAAAGATATCCTCGGCGGTCTGCCGGTGGATGGCGGCATCCTCTGGTGCTGCACCGAAATGAATTCAAAAGAGGAAATTGACGCGCTTGTTCAGGAGGTGGCACAATGAAAACCCTGTTTGAAAGAAGCGTGGCAGGCAGAAAATGCACCATCCTGCCGGCCTGCGATGTTCCTGAAACAAAGCCGCAGGAGACAAGAGAAAAGGCGTTAAGGCTGCCTGAGCTCTCCGAAACCGATATCAGCCGCCATTATACACAGCTGGCAAAGCAGACATTCGGCGTCAACGACGGATTCTATCCGCTCGGCTCCTGCACAATGAAATACAACCCGAAGGTCAATGAAAGAACCGCCTCTCTTGAAGGCTTTACGGAAGTCCATCCTTCCCAGAATGCCCAGGGCTGCCTGGAACTGCTGAAAACAGCAGAGCAGTATCTCTGTGAAATCACCGGCATGGATGCGATGACATTCCAGCCGGCAGCCGGCGCCCATGGCGAACTGACCGGTCTGATGCTGATCAAGAGATACCATGAACTGAACAATCATCCGTTAAGAAAGAAGATCATCGTTCCGGACAGCGCCCACGGCACCAACCCGGCGAGCTCCTCCATGTGCGGCTTCACCGTCGTCAATATTCCTTCGGCGGAAGACGGCTGCGTGGATCTTGAAAAACTGAGAGAAGCTGTCGGCGAAGATACAGCCGGCCTGATGCTGACAAACCCGAACACCCTCGGTATTTTCGATAAAAACATCAAGGCGATCACCGACATCGTCCATGAGGCAGGCGGCCTCTGTTATTACGACGGCGCCAACCTGAACGCTGTCATGGGCATTGCCAGACCCGGCGACATGGGATTTGACTGCATCCATCTCAATCTGCACAAATCCTTCTCGACCCCGCACGGCGGCGGCGGTCCCGGCTCCGGCCCGGTCGGCTGCAAATCCTTCCTGGCGGATTATCTGCCCGGTGAAAAGATTGCGGAAGAAAACGGAAAACTCTGCTGGCAGCCCAGAGGCGACGCTTCCATCGGCGCTGTCAGAAGCTTCCACGGCAACTTCCTGGTTGTCGTCAAGGCGTTCACATATCTTGTCACACTCGGCAAAGAGGGCGTCCCGATGGTCGCGAAAAACGCGGTGCTCAATGCCAACTACATCAAGCATCTGCTGGAAGGCACATGGGATGTGGCCAAGAAGGGTACCTGCATGCACGAATTCGTCCTGACCCTGGAAGAACTCAAGAAAGAAACAGGCGTCAGCGCGATGGATGTCGCCAAAGCCCTTCAGGATTACGGAATTCATCCGCCGACAATGTACTTCCCGCTCAATGTCCATGAAGCCCTCATGATTGAACCGACCGAAACAGAATCCAGGGAAACCCTGGATGAAGCGGCGGCAGCCTTCATGGATATATGGAAGACAATTCAGGAGAATCCTGAGTCGCTCCACGACACCCCGCATCATTCCCCGATCAAGAGACCTGATGAAGTCAATGCCGCAAGGCATCCGGTTCTCAGGTATCCGTTCAATGATTAATCATCTGTATACTGTCTCAGCAGCCGGGTACGATCCAGTCGTCAATCTGGCTGCTGAGTCAGTTCTGTTTGAAAAGGCAGAAAAGAACACGATGATTTTCTACCTGTGGCAGAACGACAATACGATCGTCATCGGCCGCAACCAGAACTATTACCGTGAATGCCGGCTGAAGGAAACAGCGGCGGATCACGTAAAGATCGTCCGCCGGCCCAGCGGCGGCGGGGCGGTTTACCATGACAGGGGAAATCTGAACTTCACCTTCATTGCGGACGATGAAAACTTTGACATCCCGCGGCAGACAGGCGTGATTCTCAAAGCTCTTGAAAAGAAAGAGATCAGGGCTGAATTCTCCGGCCGCAATGACCTGCTGGTAAACGGACATAAGTTTTCCGGCAATGCGTATTATCATCACAATGGATTCTCTTATCATCACGGAACACTGTTAATCGACAGTGATCTTTCAAAAGCACAGAAATATCTGAATCCGGATCCGCTTAAGCTCAAAGCCAACAGTGTCTCTTCCGTCAGAAGCAGGATCATGAATCTGAAAGAAGCAGATCCGTCCCTTAACATTGAGGAGATGAAAACACTGCTGCTGCAGGCCTGTGAGGAAGAATACGGAATCCGGGCAGACCAGATTGATTTTCCTGACTGCGTTGAACTGCGGGAATATACAGACAAATATGGAAGCGATGAATGGATCAGGGGGAAGAACCCACCCTTTGACCTGGAAATCAAAGAACGTTTCCAATGGGGTTCGATTGTATTGCGCTTTACGGTAAAAAAGGGAACAGTCTCATCAGTGACAGCTTCCTCGGACGCCATGGAACAGGATGAAATCCTGAAGATCTCTGAACTGCTCACAGGATGTGAATTCTCTTCCGGCGCTTTGAGTGAAGCACTGAAAAACCAGGGAAGCCTGATCCTTGATGATCTGGCCGTCTGGCTGAAAGAACAGGAGTTATAACATGCATTTCAATATTGTGATTATCGGCGGCGGCCCGGGCGGCTATACAGCTGCCTTTGAAGCAGTGAAAGAAGGCTTTTCAGTCTGTCTGATCGAAGAAAGGGAAGCCGGCGGCACCTGCCTGAACCGCGGCTGCATCCCGACCAAGACATTTGTCCATACGGCGGATCTTTACCGTGAGCTGGCGGACAGCGAAAGAACTGCCGTCAATGTCAGCGGATATTCTTTTGACAGCGCAAAACTGCTGGAAAAGAAAAACAGGATTGTCGGTGAACTGCGGGAAGGCATCGAAAAAGCCCTCAAGGCCCAGAAAATCACCGTTATCCATGGCCATGCGTCAGTCCGGGACGCCCACACGGTTCTTGTCAATGAATAAGTCATTGAAGCAGACCATACAATCCTTGCGGACGGCAGTATACCTGCAAGGCTTCCGGTGGAGGGGAATGAACTGCCTGGCGTGATCACCAGCGATGATATCCTTGAAAGCCTGCCTGAATCTGAGGAACTTGTGATTGTCGGCGGCGGTGTCATCGGCTGCGAAATGGCCGGCATCTATGAAGCGCTCGGCACAAATGTCACGATCCTTGAAGCCCTGGACAGACTGCTTCCGAACCTTGAAAGCGAGCTGGGACGCTCACTGGCGCTGACATTCAAAAAGCGCGGGATTGACGTCCATGCGAAAACCTTCCTGAAAAAGATCGAGGAAAAAGACGGATCCCTGTCTGTCAGCTATGAAGAAAAGGGAGAAATCAAAGAAAAAGCCTGCGACCATGTGCTGCTGGCAGCCGGCCGCAGGGCAGTGACAGATTTCTTTGAGGGCGAAGCACCTGTGATCGAAAGAGGCAGGTTTGTCATCGACGGGCAGTGCATGACGTCCGTCCGTGACCTATATGC
>JAUNJW010000297.1 GCA_030533035.1 Erysipelotrichaceae bacterium | reverse complement strand
TTCATTGTCAGGATGAATTCTCAGACTGGGAAACCTATCAGGAAAACGGCATTCTTGATTATATCCTGCAGTTAAAGAAAGAAGGGACAGTCAGACACATCGGTCTTTCTTCCCACACGCCGAAGGTCATTCAGAAAATTCTGGATACAGGTCTTGTGGACATGTTAATGTTCTCCGTCAACGCAGCCTATGACTGCGGGGAAGGGGAATATGCCTATGGTGAAAATGAGGAACGCCAGGAAGTATACAGGCGCTGTGAAAAAGACGGCATCGGTATCTCCGTCATGAAACCTTTCTCCGCCGGCCAGCTGCTTGACGCGGCCACATCACCGTTCGGCAAGGCTATGACACCTTATCAGTGCATCAGATACTGTCTGGACAGACCTGGGATCCTCACAGTTCTTCCCGGTGCCCAGAGTGTGGAACAGGTTGAAAGCCTGGCTTCCTATTATGACCGAAAGGAAGAGGAACTGGATTATTCCACCATCACATCCGGAGCGTCTGTTTCTGTTACAGGCAAATGTGTTTACTGCAATCACTGCAAACCGTGCCCCATGGGACTGGATGTCGGCCTGATCAACAAGTATTACGACCTTTCCAGAGCCGGTGACACGCTGGCGGCGGAGCATTACAGAACACTTGAAAAGACAGCGGCGGACTGCGTCGGCTGCGGCCACTGTGATTCCAGATGTCCGTTCCATGTTCATCAGAGTGAAAGAATGCAGGAAATCAACAGGTATTTCAGCAGCTTATGAGAAAGACAGTCACAGTATTGGCGGCGCTGTTCCTGCTTGCCGGCTGCGGCGCGCAAAACGGCAGGGCAGAGGAAACAGTGCCTGAAACAGTCACGGAAGAACCGGTGCAGGAAACTGTCACGGCAGATGAAGAAATACAGGAGGAGGAAACAGAAATGATCCTGAAAATCAACGGTGAGATAATGAATGTCACATGGGAAGAAAATGAATCGGTCAATGCCCTGAAACAGCTGGCGGAAAACGGCCTGCAGATTGAAACGCATATGTACGGCGGCTGGGAACAGGTGGGTCCCATCGGCCAGAGACTTCCTTCCAACGATGTAAATACAACCGCGCAGCCCGGCGATATCATGCTGTATTCCAGCAATCAGATTGTCATCTTCTATGGCAATAATTCCTGGGCTTATACAAAACTCGGACACATTAACAGCAGCCGGGAAGAACTTGAAACAATTCTTTCCGCAGATACCGTTCAGGTTGAAATCACAGCGGAGTAAGGAAGATGGAGATTCTTGTTCTCAACGGCAGCCCGCATGTCAATGGTTCCACCATGGACATGGTGAACGCCTTTGTCAAAGGCGCTGAGGAAGCGGGTCATACAGTCACATTCTTCGATACCGCCCACATGAATATCAAGGGATGCCTTGGCTGTGATTACTGCCGCGATCATGAAAAAGGGGTCTGTGTGCAGAAGGACGACATGCAGAAGATTTACCCGTATCTTGAAAAGGCGGAGATGGTTGTCTTCGCGTCCCCAATCTACTACTTTACGCTGTCAGCCCAGCTGCAGGCAGTGATCCACAGAACATATGCGCCGGATATTCCGCCGCGCGTGAAAAAGACAGCCCTGATCATGAGTTCCGGCGACCGGTTTGTCTACGGTCCGGCCATCACCCAGTACTTCCAGTCAATTGTCGAATACTGGAAAGTGGAAAACGCCGGCATCTTTACCGCCAACAATGAGCAGAGAAATTCAGAAGAAAAAAGAAACGAGCTCTATCGTTTCGGCAGATCATTATAAGAGAAAGAGGAGGACACTATGGAGTTTTTACCCGCAAAGAAATTTGGCTTCGGATTAATGAGAATGCCGCGTCTTGACCCGGACAACGCGGCGGCCGTCGATGTTGAACAGGTCAAAAAGATGGTGGACCTGTTCATGTCAAAAGGCTTCACTTACTTTGACACAGCCTGGATGTACAACGGCTTCGCTTCTGAAAATGTGGCGAAAGAAGCTCTGACTTCCCGCTATCCCAGAGAAAGCTTTACTCTTGCCACAAAGCTGCACAGCGGTTTCTTCAACAGCCTGGAAGACAGGGACAAAGTCTTCAATGAACAGCTCAGAAAGACAGGCGCCGGCTATTTTGACTACTACCTGCTTCATGGCATTGAGGAATCCATGATCGGCAAGTATGAAGAATTCGACTGTTTTAACTGGCTTCTGGAAAAGAAGGCCCAGGGTCTTGTAAAACATGTCGGTTTCTCGTTCCACGACACACCTGAGCTTCTGGATGAAATCCTGACAAAGCATCCGGAAATGGAATTTGTCCAGCTGCAGATCAACTATCTCGACTGGGAAAGCAAGTGGATCCAGTCAAAGAGAGTTTATGAAGTCGCTGAAAAGCACGGCAAGCCGGTCATCGTCATGGAACCCTGCAAGGGCGGTACTCTGGCCAATCTTCCGGAAGAAGCGGAAAAGATGTTCAAAGACTATGATCCGTCCGCTTCCATGCCCAGCTGGGCGATCCGTTTTGCGGCGAGCCTGCCGAATGTCATGATGGTGCTTTCCGGCATGAGCTCCCTGGAACAGATGGAAGACAACACTTCCTTCATGGAAAACTTCAAACCGCTGACGGAAGAAGAAAAGGCAATGTGCTTCAAGGCCGCTGAAATCATCAACAGCCAGATCACGGTTCCCTGCACCGCCTGCCACTATTGC
>JAUNJW010000296.1 GCA_030533035.1 Erysipelotrichaceae bacterium | reverse complement strand
GACTGCCTGTCCTGCCTGATCACCCTGTTCGGCTACAGGATCGCGGCCAAGCCGGCTGACAGGGAACATCCGTTCGGACACGGCAGAAGTGAATACATCGCCGGTCTTCTGATCGCGGTGGTGATCTTCCTGGCCGGCATTGAACTGCTGATTTCCAGCGGCGACAGGATCATCCATCCTTCGGACGTCAGATTCTCCTGGCCGATGGCGCTGATCCTGCTGGCGTCAATTGCCGTCAAGCTCTGGATGAGTGTATTCTACGGAAAACTCGGGGATAGAATCTCCAGTTCAACCCTGAAGGCATCCTCGCAGGATTCCCGCAATGACGTGTTCTCGACAGCACTGACCCTGGCGGCGATGGGATTATCCCTGACGCCGGTCAGGTTTCCCTTTGACGGGGCAGCCGGCATCCTCATTTCACTTTTCATTCTCAGGTCGGGCTGGGAGATTGCCAACGAGATTATCAGCCAGCTGCTCGGCAAGCCCGCTGAAAGGGAACTCAGCGAACGTATCCGCAGCCAGATTCTTTCTCATCCGGAAATCCTCGGTGTCCACGACCTGATCATCCATGATTACGGCCCCGGCGTGCAGATCGGCTCTGCCCACGCGGAAGTGGACAGTGAAATGACACTGGTGGCGGCCCATGACGCGCTGGACGCGGCGGAAGAGGAAATCCTGAAGCTGTACAATGTCACGATGACACTGCACGCCGATCCGGTTGAACTGCATAATCCGCGCAGCAGCCGTTACAGGGAAACCTTTGAGGAAGTTCTCAAAGGCATTGACCCGCAGCTGACTCTGCATGATTTCCGCCTGCGGATCCGCAGCGACTGTGAAGAGGCGTCCTTCGATGTCCTGATTCCTTACGGCTGCAGTCTTGGCGCAGAGCAGATTGATCCCATACTGCGGGAAGCAGGGGAAGTGCTGGGCACCTGTGTGAATATCACATATGATCATGACTATATCGGGGAGGCGGACGCATGAGCCGCCTTTGTTCAAATATCTGCCTGCTGATCACAGCGATGATCTGGGGCGCCGCTTTTGTCGCCCAGTCAAAGGGCAATGAATATATCGGCCCCTGGACATTCACCTGCCTGCGTTTCATGATCGGCGGCGTGACTTTATGCGCTCTGATGCCGTTTCTTGACCGGGTGCGGGGCATCCGCACAAGACCGGACAGCAGTCAGAAAAACCATCTTCTGAAAGCGGGAATTCTCTGCGGACTGTTTCTGGCTTCGGCTTCCATGTTCCAGCAGACCGGAATTCTTTACACGACTGTGGGCAAGGCAGGTTTCCTGACCGCCCTGTATGTGGTCCTGGTTCCGCTGCTGGGATTATTGCTGGGACAGAAAACGCAGGGAAAAGTATGGGCCGCGGCTCTGATCGCTATGGCGGGCTTCTGGTTTCTTTCCGTGAAGGAAGGATTTCAGATCGCTTCCGGGGATATCCTGCTGGTGATCTGTTCCATCCTGTTTGCCGGCCATATCCTGGTCATTGACAGGGTGGGTGCCGGCTGTGACGGCGTCCGGCTTTCCTGCATCCAGTTTTTTACGGCATCGGCGCTGTGCCTGATCCCGATGCTTGTCATTGAGCAGCCGCAGCTGTCTGCCATTTTAGATGCGGCAGTGCCGGTGCTGTATGCCGGTGTGCTTTCCTCCGGTGCCGGCTATACGCTGCAGATCATCGGCCAGAAGGGGACAGACCCGGCAGTGGCCGGCATGATCCTCTCACTGGAATCAGTATTCTCAGCCCTGGCCGGATTCATCATCCTGCACCAGGTGCTCTCGGTCCGTGAACTGCTGGGCTGCGCGTTGGTATTCAGCGCCGTGATCCTGGCCCAGCTGCCGGGACGAAAAGAATAAAAAAATGAAAAGAGGCATGATGAGACAGCCTCTTTTCATATTGCTTATTTGGAGTTGATCATCAGATCAGTGATCTTTCTGGCATAAGCCACCGGATCAGCGATCGGCAGACCCTGGATCAGCAGCGCCTGGTTGTACAGGACGTCAGCGTAATCGTCCAGCTTGGAAGGATCAGACTCATAGATTTCCTGCAGTTTTGCGAAGACAGGGTGGTCCGGATTGATTTCCAGAATCTTGACTGCCTTCATGCCCTGGCCCTTGGCCATCGGGTCGTTGGCCATATATCTTTCCATATCGAGGGAGAGGCCTTCATCGGCGACGATGCAGACGGGGTCGTCCTTGAGTCTGGAGGAGATGCGGACTTCCTTGACGTTTCCGTTCAGGGCATCCTTCATGGCTTCGAGCATATCCTTGTTGGCTTCTGTCTTTTCTTCCTTCTCCTTCTTTTCCTCGGCAGTGTCGAGATCAAGGTCGGATGTGTTGACAGACTTGAATGCCTTGCCGTCATAGTCTCTCATGATCTGGGTGACGAATTCATCGCGCTCATCCAGGAAATAGAGGACTTCATACTCCTTGTCGCGGAGCTTGCCCATGACCGGGAGCTTTTCAATTTCCTCGGCGGAGGAACCGCAGGCATAGTAGATTTCCTTCTGGTCTTCCGGCATTCTTTCCACATATTCCTTCAGGGTGACATATTTGCCTTCCTTTGAGGAACGGAAGAGGATGAGATCCTGGAGCTTGGACTTGTTGATGCCGTAGTCCTTGTAAATGCCGTATTTCAGGTTGAGACCGAAGTTGTCGAAGAACTTTTCATAGTTCTCACGGTCATCC
>JAUNJW010000295.1 GCA_030533035.1 Erysipelotrichaceae bacterium | reverse complement strand
AGTTCCGGTGCTGTAGGTATGGCTTACATGTTCGAATTGTATCGGCATAATTCCTTCACCAGTCCTTCCATCGTAATGTGATTCTCCGTCCTGACCCCGCGCCGTTTCAAAGCTGACTGAAACTTCATGGAGAACGGGATATCAAGCTGAATTTCCTTCAGCTTCTTTTCATCGCTGAAAACCTCATGCGGGGTTCCGGACATTGCAATCTTTCCGCTGTTCATGGCGATGACATAGTCGCTGCCGGCGACTTCGTCAATGTCATGGGTAATGGAAAGAATGGTCAGGGAACTCTCCTCATGGATCTGATTGATGACCTTCTTGATTTCATCCTTGCCCTGGGGGTCAAGCATGGAGGTTGCCTCGTCGAAAATGAGGATCTTCGGCTTCATTGCCAGCACACCGGCAATCGCCACCCTCTGTTTCTGACCGCCGGAAAGCCTTGTCGGCTCCTGGTCAAGGTACTTTGTCATTTTGACCTTGGCGGCGTTCAGATTGATGATGTCATCCATCTGGTTCTGGGGAACGCAGTGATTCTCAAGACCGAACGCGATGTCGTCGCGGACGGTGGAACCGATGAACTGGTTGTCAGGATTCTGGAAGACAATGCCGATCATCGAACGGATGGCCGTCAGGTTTTCCAGGTTCAGATCCAGTCCGCCCAGTCTGATTTCGCCGCTCTTTTTTTCCAGCAGACCGGCCAGCAGCTTGGCGACGGTCGACTTGCCGGATCCGTTGTGGCCGACAATGGTCGTATAGGATCCTTCCTCAACGCTGAATGAAATATCATCAATGGTTGTTTTGGTATCGTCATAGGCAAAGGTCAGATGACTGACTTCAATTGCTTTCATATGCTCTCCTTTTGTTCATAAGGATGTTTATGAACTGCCTAATTATAGCAGAGTGCGTATTGCTGTGTCGAAAAAAAGCATGTTCTTCAATTGAACATGCTTAGTCAAGCTGTGATACAAAGACTTCTGCTTCTTCCCTGGACATAGGGTTGTCCGGACACAGAATCGTGTAGCTGTAATCTCCTTTGACGAAGAACAGAAGCGAGACCTTTTCGCCATCGCCGTATTCCTTGACGTCAGTGCCGTCCACATCCATGATCTGGATCGAACGGAAGACGCCGTCTTCCGGCTCATAGACTTCAAAGCCGTTGCAGGTATAGGCCTTGGAGAAACGGATTCCCTCTTTACCGGCATCATCGCTGTAGGCAACCTCGAATACCTGGCGGGAATATCCCTTGAAGCTTTCGTTATCGAATCCCTCCAGCGGATGCTCCGGGTAAGTGAAGTCAAATGTCGCGACCGCCCTGGTCTGACTGTAGTTGGGCAGATCAACCCATACGGCAGCCGGGCTCTGGCCCCAGGCGCTCTGGAAATTGACGCCGCAGCCGTCAGCGCCGTTCTTGCCGGAAGGACCGCCATCGCCGAACATCATCCAGGCGAAAATCAGAACAGCCGCCACCGACAGGACAATGAGCGTATAGAGGTTCATGCCCTTTTTGCCGTCTTTGGGAACGTTTGTCTCTTCTTCCTGTATTTCGCGTGTTTCTTCCTGATCCATTCAGTCAGTCTCCCTCACTTCAGAGAATCTCAAAGGACTCGTAGGTACCCTTGAGGGCGGCAGTCTGGTTGGCGACGTTGAGAACATCGCTGGTGACGGCGCCTTCTTCCGCAAACAGATTTCTGGTGGCTGCGACCGCGTAATCGCTGCGGTCAACACAGACATAGCCGGCATCCTCCATGATTCTGGAGAATTCTTCTGCCGCGTTGGAATCACTGAAGTGAACGCTGTGGGTAATGCTCAGAAGTGTTTCGGCAGGATATTTTTCATTGAGTTCGGCATTCTGGGCCAGTCTTTCCGCGACAAAATCCGGATTCAGATACGGATAAACCGCGCAGATCTGCTGTACTTCCTCACTTTTTCCGGAAGCGTCATAAACGGCAGGCTCCTCATCTTCATCGCTGATGCGGATGAAGTTGATTTCCTCGTCGTCCTCATATTTGTCTTCCCTGCTGTCCAGGACTGTTTTGACAACAGCCACGGCGAGAACGCCGACAGCGACACTCAGGGCCTTAAATAGTGTTCTCTGAAACATCTCTTCTACCTCACTGTCAAGTAACAGGAAATATCATACCACATTAATGGTTTTCCAAATACTCCATAATTCCGACGGCGTTGGAAGCAGCGCCCTTGCGGATCTGGTCGCCGCAGCACCACAGTGTCAGGGCGTTGTCACGGGTCAGATCGCGGCGGATACGGCCGACATAGACAATATCCTGGTTGCTTGTCTCAAGCGGTGTCGGCACATGGTCGCTGACCAGCCTGTCGCCTTCAAACGCGGCAATTGCCTTCGCGGCGTCTTCCACGGAAACATATTCTTCCGTCTCAAAGGCGGCGGAAATGGAATGCGAGCGGAATACCGGCACACGCACGCATGTGCATGTGACTGTCAGGTCAGGCAGGTGGAGAATCTTTCTGCCTTCATTCTGCATCTTCATCTCCTCGGTTGTGTAGCCGTTGTCGTTGTAGGAGCCGATTTCAGCGATGCAGTTATAAGCAATCTGGGCCGGGAAGACAGACGGTGTGACTGCTTCGCCCTTTGCCAGCTGGTCCACCTGTGTCTCCAGTTCACGGAAGCCGTTGATGCCGGCGCCGGAAACAGCCTGGAATGTTGTGGCAGTGACATT
>JAUNJW010000294.1 GCA_030533035.1 Erysipelotrichaceae bacterium | reverse complement strand
GTCCATTGATCAGTCTGACCCGCATATTGTCATCCGGAAAATCCCTGAAATCCATTGGATTGGCAATATAGCCGGCATCCGTCGTTCCGTCATCCAGGCGGACAGAAATGAATTTATTCAGATAAGGCCCAAAATCTTCCGGTTTCATATATATCCTCGCAACTATATTTTAGCTCATTCTGAGTCAGTCTGGCGAATTATTTAGCACATGATCACTGATCCAGCGGGCAGCGCCGTCACGGTCGTAATTGTATTCCGTGATCATGCACGCTTCTGCTTTGACAGAGTCTGACGCGTTTGCCATCGCTACCGGAATTCCCACTGCGCTGAACATCGGCAGATCATTTTCCCCGTCACCGATCGCCGCGCATTCTGCCGGTTGGGCGCCGGCGTCGGCCATCGCTTTTTCCAGACCGGTTCCCTTGTTGATGCCAGGCGGCATGATCTCGAGCCAGAACGGACCGACAAAGGTGCAGTAATACGCATCTTTGAGGACATCGCGGATCTTTTCCAGCTCTTTACGGGTACCGGAGAAGCAGAATTTCTCCATGTCATGATCGCAGAGCTTTTCGTAATCGGAAATCAGATCGTCATGCCAGAGATTGCGCCTGAGGATGAAACGGGCGACATTCTTGAGCAGCTGGACCGAACGGATGATGAAATGGCGGCGCTTGGAACAGAAATAATGGAATGTGTCGTCATATGAGGCCGCCAGCATGACATTATGGCTTTCGACCAGGGCAGTGATCCTCTTTGTTTCGGCTTTTGAGAAAAAACGGGCCTGAAACAGGACGGTTCCGTCATTTTTGACAACGCTGTGGCCGTTGACGCAGACCGCGTAATCAAACAGGTCCCGGTCAATGGCGCGGCTGATGGAATAAAACGGTCTGCCGGAGCAGATCACCGCTTTGATATTCTTTTCCCGCATCTCTCTGAGAACGCCGGCGCTGTATTCGGAAAGGGTGCCGTGCCTTGAGAACAGCGTTCCGTCGCAGTCGATTGCGATCAGTCTGATTCCTGCCGTTTCCATACATGTAATTTTATTGTCATTGACTGAGAAAAACAATTGCGACGTGCTATAATAGTCTGCGTTAACGGTTTTTATCAGAGGTGATTGTATGAATATGTATCTGAATATCGTCATCGGCGTAGTCTTCACCGTCTTCGGCATTGTCATGCTGATCAGATGGGCAAGAATCCACAAATATATCATGATCCAGGACCAGCAGTGGGGCACCCTGAGAATCATGGTCCTGATCCTCGGCGTCCTGAGTATGATGACCCTGGTCATGAACTCATCCAGCAATACCGCCTGGGATTATTTCAGAATCGGCGCCACCCTGGTCGCGGTCACCGCTTACCTCGCTGTCCATGACGGCGTCGGTGAAGAAGGCCTTGTCGCAGCCGGAAAGTTCTATCCCTGGAATACTGTCAGATCCTACGACTACCAGGAAAACAAGAACCATGTCGCTGTTTACTTCACTGTCGAGTCACAGGATGAAAAGAAGCCTGACGATTATACAACCAAGGAACTTGACTTCTCCAACCAGGACAAGGAAGTCCTGATGAAGTTCCTCAAGCTCAACCTGGGCCGCAAATACACAAGAATGAAGAAAAAGTCATAAGGGTGGCGCTGCCATCCTTTTTCAAAGGAGATCATCATGATTACGGACAGGACAATAGAAAGAATCAGGAAATTCACGGCGGACCGCGACTGGGAACAGTTCCACACCCCGGTCAACCTGGCCAAATCCATCTGCATCGAGGCTTCCGAGCTGCTCGAGTGCTTCCAGTGGAGCGATACGGATTTTGACAGGGAACATGCCTGCGAGGAACTGGCGGACGTGATGAACTACTGCCTGCAGATGTGCGATGCACTGAACGCGGATCCCGATCAGATCATCAACGCCAAATGCACCCGGAATGAACTGAAATATCCGGTGGAGAAGGCAAAGGGAAAAGCGGACAAATATACTGAACTGTGAGAACCGGAAAACGGTTCTTTTTTCGTCTTGACGGGTATATTTTTTAAAGCTATGATTTGTATAGTCAAAATGACTATATGGAGAAAACTCTATGAATGAAGTCAACGCGAAAGGCCAGACACTGGAAGAATTCCTGGCAGAATATGACGAGACAAAGTTCAGGAGACCGTCGAACACGGTTGACATGATCCTGATGACAGTCTCCGGCGCCAGGCTGAAACTGCTGCTGATCCGCAGAAAAGATCATCCCTTTATAAACGACTGGGCGCTGCCGGGCGGCTTCGTCAATTTCGATGAGGACCTCGAAACAGCTGTCAGCCGTGAACTGGCGGAAGAAACCAATATCACCAGGGACACATACTTCCGTCAGCTCTACACATTCGGCAAAAGCGACCGCGATCCGCGGACCAGAATCATCACGACCGCGTATCTGTCGATGACGCCCGAGGAAAACATCAGGAACACAAGGGCGGGCGATGATGCCGCCGACGCCGGCTGGTTCATGGTATCCAAGCAGATCATTGAAACCGATGCCGAAGGCAGAAAGTCCAAGGTAATCCTGGAGTGTGAGGACAACGGCGTCAGGATTGTCTATGACGTCTATGACCGAGTCAATCAGAATTACATCAAAACCGAGTCCTTCCTGAATGAGGAGGAATCAAACGCGAAGCTGGCGGCGGATCATATCAAGGCCATCAACATGGCGATGGACC
>JAUNJW010000293.1 GCA_030533035.1 Erysipelotrichaceae bacterium | reverse complement strand
CTTTAAAAGAATTATAAACACAAATTTCTTTTATGAAAAAGATTCAATTTCATTTTCTGAAAAAAACCTGTCTGATTGCGGGTAAAGAAGTGAATTCGTCAGAAAACATGTTTGTATACACAAAGAATCCATTGAATATCCAGAGCCGGCAGCCGCTGATAACGAATGTTTTTATTTTGAATATGAATTCAGTTCTCTGGTTCTTTACGTCAGAACCTGCATGAACAGGAAAGATTCAGCTCTGTTAAAATAACTGCTGTTAACATATAATCGTGTAGATAGCAAAACGGGAGATATATATATGGAAAATAACTTTCTGTTTTTTGATATAGACGGAACATTGATGGACAAAAAAACCAGATCAACACCGCGCAGTGCGGCGGAATCGATCAAAGAGGTGAAAGCAGACGGCGGGCTGGTGTTCATCTGTTCCGGCAGAGCATACTATGAAATTCAGGAGACATTCGGGATCGAGCGCAACGGTGCTGTTTTCGCTTCCGGCGCAGGATTTGAACTGGATGGAAAGCTGGTCCTGAAAAGAGTGTTTGATCCGGTTCTTGCCCGCGAAATCATGAAAAAAGCAAAGGAATGCCGGGTTGGATACAATATTCTCTGTCTTGAATGCGGCTACAGCAATCCGCTCTGGCGCAATATGGTATTTGAACCGCTGAAGAATCTGCCGGCATCCATCGCGAACCGTATGCTGATCCATCCGTTCTATACTGTGGGCAATTATCCGGTTGAGAAGTATTCAGGGGAAGATATCTTCAAAATCAATATTCAGTATTTTCCTGATTCCGACCGTGCTTCCTTTATGGAGTTTGTTGAACCGCTGACAACATATGTGCCTGTCAATTCACAGATGAACCTGTCAAACAGCGGCGCTGAAATATCACCGGTCGATGTCAACAAAGGCACAGGTGTGCTGATGGTGGTCACACATTACCATGGAAACATGGCAAACACATACGGCTTCGGGGATTCTCTCAACGATCTGGAGATGATCAAAGAATGCGCCCATGGAATTGTTATGGGAAACGGCCAGGAAGAACTGAAAAAGTATGCCGATTACGTGACAACCGATGTTGATAAGGACGGCATTAAAAATGCACTTCAGCATTACGGTCTCTGCAGATAAAGGGGTGTCTGCGGGATCCTGAAAGAATTTGTATATAGAAAAGGGGAACTGGAATATGTATTACAATAACGTGCTTGATTTAATCGGCAATACGCCTCTGATCAGTCTGGAGGAGACAACAGGACTGCAGATTTACGCCAAAGCGGAATTTCTGAACCCGGGCGGCAGCATTAAAGACCGTATTGCGCTGGGGATGATCGAAGAAGCTGAGAAAGACGGCCGTCTCAGACCGGGAATGACAATCATTGAACCGACTTCCGGCAACACAGGCATCGGACTTGCCCTCTGCGGCGTAAGAAAAGGATACCGCGTCATTATCGTCATGCCTGAAAACATGAGCGAGGAAAGAAAAAAGATTATTCACGCGCTTGGTGCGGAACTGGTGCTTACCGATCCTAAACTCAGTATTGGCGGCGCTGTTGACAAAGCGCTGGAAATCGCAGCAAGCTCTGACGAGTATTTTGTACCGCAGCAGTTTCAGAATCCGGCAAACCCGCAGATGCATTACCGTACAACCGCTGTTGAACTGGTCAGCCAGCTCGGGAAGAAAATCGATGTTTATGTATCCGGAATCGGCAGCGGCGGAACTCTTCAGGGAGTTGCGCAGTATCTGCTCGAACAGAATCCCGAATGCAAGATAGTCGCCGTTGAACCGAAAAATGTTTCAGCGCTGCTCGGGGATGAGCCGGGACTTCACCAGATTCAGGGAATAGGGGATGGCTTTATTCCGGATATTCTGGATACTTCGATTATTACTGACATTGTTACTGTGACAGACGAAGACGCCATCAACACAGCACGTGAACTGGCAAAGGTTCAGGGACTGCTGGTCGGAACGTCATCCGGAGCGAATGTCTGGGCAGCAAAGAAGATCGCTGAAAAATACGGAAAAGACAAAGTGATCGCCACAATCCTTGCGGACCGTGCTGAAAGATATTTCAGTACTTCTCTGATTTAATCGTCCACATTTAGAATACGTCCGGTTTACCGGGCACAGCATTAACACTTAGACGCCGGCAGGGGCGTCTTTTCTTATATTCTGATCTTCTATGGAATCATGCCTGCCAGCTATGGATTCCGCTATATAAAAATCGCATAACATACATTATGCGAAGTTGCGGAAAAGTATGTGGAAAACTCGGAGAGATGCAAAAAAGCCTTATAAATACTGACTTTTTCGGCATTTACAGGCATGTGTGGATTAATGATACGCAGATTATTGATTATCTTTTTTATAATCCTGGACTGTATTCAATCCACTGTTCTTTCTGATTATCTGTATTCATTTTTCGCCGGCTGGTACATTATCTCTTGTCATTAATTAGATAAGTCGTTTTAGCCAGTCATGGATTTCACAGTCCGGTATTTTGTCTGGGTTATTGCAGCGTTCGATCTCAGCGCTTTTCATGGGTAATTACCCATAAAACAAATTCTAAATGGCTGAGATCGAATGATGATTTTTGCTTATTTTGAATAATTCTGTCTTTTAAAAACAATTTAAAACAATTTTCATTCTTGTGATATGTATCACATATTTGTGATTTTTTCACATATTTATAA
>JAUNJW010000292.1:2210-2711 GCA_030533035.1 Erysipelotrichaceae bacterium | reverse complement strand
CGATTACGGCGGTCTGCTTAAGACAGCTGCAAACAACCTGAGCGATGTCGGCTTTACGGCTGAACTGAACCTCTCTGAAATCGAGACCGGCAATTACTATCTGCGGATCAGGGTGGAGAATCCTGAGAAGACAGCGGAAGGCGCGCTCTTCTGCAATATTGAGAATATTGATTCCGCATTCATCAATGAAAAGGGCGAGACAGTCCGCTTCTTTGCCAACCCGCTGTCCAACTACAGACTTGAGGTATCCGCCGAGAAGCAGAGCCTTGATCTGGATGATGTGAAAAAGCCTTCAAGAATGACATCGCTGTTCGGATACAATTCCATGAGCATCCAAGACGGCATTCTGGCAATGGACGGCATCGGCATCATATACGGCGCTTCGATGTCGGAAAAGGATGAGGTCAGATACGCGCTTCATGCCGAAGATGAGGAAGGCAACGTCAAAGTCTTTGAAGCGGACGCCACTGACAGCGGCATGGATTACGCGGCGTTCATCGG
>JAUNJW010000292.1:0-2200 GCA_030533035.1 Erysipelotrichaceae bacterium | reverse complement strand
AGTCTGAACGGGGATCTTTCAGAACTGGCGGAAGGCACTTACCGCCTGTACCTGGAAATCATAACGAAAGACTGGCACGACCTATTCGAGATTTATTCAATTTCAGATGACAGACCCGAACCGGCTGAGAAAGACGGCAGGGTGTATTCAATCGGAACAACAGACGTCAGAAGCAGATATGTACTGAATATCGCAGGAAAGGATGAATAACATGATCAAAGCAGTCAAGGCATTGCTGTTCGCGTGCGCATGCTGCGCAGCGGTAGCCGGCGGCGCGGCCGGAGGCAGCTACTATTACTCTCAGACACATGAAGAATCCGTCCAGATTCCTTCCTTTACCGGATCAAAAGTTTCACTGGTTGAGGACTGGGCGGAAAAGAATGGTCTTGAAGATGCGGTCAGGTACACACATGAATTCTCCGAGGAAGAAGAAAAGGACATCGTCATTGCCCAGTCAATCCCGAAGGGGGCATATCTCAAAGACGGGGATGTCCTGAAGATTACGGTATCTGACGGAAAAGACCCGGACAAAGAATTTGAGATCATTGATTTTACCGGCATGAAAGAGGAAGAAATCAGGGCCTGGTTCGAGGAAAACGAATTCGCTGATTTCTCGTTTGAATACGCGGTCAGCGAGGATGACAGTGTTGAAGAAGGCATGTTTGTCAGCTCTTCACCGGCAGCCGGCCAGAAGGCAAAACGCTCTGAACATGTCACGGTCACGCTTGCGACAAAAAAGAATGAGACAATCACCATCGGCGACCTCAACCTGCTCAGCCTGAGCGCTCTTGAAGCCTGGGCTTCCGAGCACAGACTGACGCTCAACACCACCTGGATCTATGACTCCGCCGCCTACGGAACGATTATCTCCTTCTCGCCGGGCAGGGGAACAGAAGTAAGAACAGGCGACGTCATTACTGCAGTCGTCTCGGCAGGGGAAAAGGAAGAAACAGCTGCTGTCACACCGGCTGCCCAGCCCGCTTCCGTCCCTGCGCAGACCGCAGCCCCAACGCCGGCAGCGACGCCGACTCCGGCTCCCACACCGGTACCGGCCACGCCGGCCCCGGAAACAACGGCTCCTGAAACACAGATCCCGGAAACAGAATCCCCTGAGCCGGTTATTATTGAGACGGAAGAGCCCACACCCGAGCCCGGCTGTCCTGTTTCAATCAACGCGTCCATGTTTACAAACAGATCAGCGGACGACGTCATCGGTTTCTACGGATCTGCCAACTGCGCCTGGACAGTCATCAGCTACAATGACAGCACTACAAATCCGAACAATTATGCCGGTGTCGCCGGTTACACACAGACCTCCTACAACACCGCAACACTGACGATGTATGTCAGGTGGCAATAACTGAAAAAGCAGTCCTGTCAAATGAAAATGGCAGGACTTTTTTAGAAAAAACCCGGCGAAACGTTACATACTGAAACAACGAAAATCGCGTTTTCAGAAATAAAAATCGATTGGTTGCAGACGCAAATTAATTGTGATGATTTTGTGAAAAATTCAGAAAAAACTTAAAGCACAACCATTGAAAGCGCTTAACTTCGGTGCTAGACTCATTTTGTAAAGATTTGTATTCATTAGAGTACATATAAACAGGAGGGAATAATGAAAATTAAATCTTTAGTCGCTGCAGGTTTAACACTTGCTATGCTCGCTGGCTGCTCCAGCAGCACACCCGCTGCTGACGATGGCGGAAAAGACGAAGGCGCTGCTGCTGAAGCAAAGACCTACAAAGTCGGTGTCGCTATTTATCAGTTCGACGACAACTTCATGACACTCTACAGAAACGAAATCTCCAACTATTTCGCTTCCAAGGAAACAGCTGATGTCAAGTATGATGTTTCCATCGTTGACGGCAAGAACGACATGGCTGAACAGTCCAACCAGGTCGACAACTTCATCACACAGGGCATGGATGTCATCATCCTCAACCTGGTCCAGACATCTTCCGCTGACGCTATCATCGACAAGGTTGTCGCTGCCGGCATCCCGCTCGTTCTGATCAACCGTGAGCCGCTCGGCACAGACGGTGACGAATCCTACAAGGGCATCCTCGACAACGACACAGTATGCTATGTCGGTGCAGACGCTCGTCAGTCCGGTCCATACCAGGGCGAAATCATCGCTGAACTCGAGAACCACGGCGACATCAACGGCGACGGCACGGTCTCCTATATCATGATCGAA
>JAUNJW010000291.1 GCA_030533035.1 Erysipelotrichaceae bacterium | reverse complement strand
ATGCGATCTTCTTCCCGTATGAGATTCCGACACAGGACGGTTCCCCGATCAAGGGCAGCGTCACATTCAACAACAACGGTTATGTTGTCATCCGCAAGGACTGCCCGAATCCCGAAGCGATCATGAAGATTGTCAACTTCTATGTCTACACAGTCAATGACGCTGTCGGCAAGGAAACAAATGAATACCTCTCTGAACTGCACAGCTTCAACTATCCGAACTGCGTACGCGGCACCCGTATCATCAACCCGATGAACGACTACAACCAGTACCTGCAGGTCAAGGACGCGTTTGACAGATGGCAGGCAGGCGAAGATGTCGATACAAGCGAACTCGGCACAAATCTCTCCAAGTACAACAGCTGCGTCAACTGGATCACAAACCAGGATCCCAACGGCGTAGGCGACTTCCTGCAGCAGGGCAACGACCGCTCCGCTTACGGCATCGCCAAGAAGTATGTCGATGAAAAACAGTATGTTCAGGACGCCAAGTGGGGACCGGATACACCGACTCTTCAGGCTGCAGGCAGCACACTGAATGACATTCTGATTGAAGGCTTCACCAAGATCATCACAGGCGAAAAGCCGATTGATTACTTCGACGAGCTTGTTGAGCAGTGGAAGACTGCCGGCGGCGCAAAGGCAACTGAAGAAATCAACGAAACATACGGCGGATAAGCTGTAACAATAAAACGGTACGGGCCGGAGCATTCCGGCCGTACCGGTATTCAGGAACAGGAGCATTAAATATGAAGAAAAAAAAGAGCTTATCAAGCTACTGGCAGTATTATGTGATGCTGATTCCGGGCGTGGTCCTGACCTTCATATTCAGTTATATTCCTCTCTACGGCGTCATCATCGCCTTTGAGAAATACAATGTCGGTATGGGGTTCAGTTCACCCTGGGTGGGATTTGACAATTTCCGCTATCTGTTCAGTCAGCCCACATTCACCCGTACAATCACAAACACACTTTACATTTCCGTCTGGAAGCTGGCCCTCGGCATTGTCGTGCCTGTCACGATCGCGATTCTGCTGAATGAAATGAAGTCCGACAGACTCAAGAGATTCTACCAGACTCTCATCTATATCCCCAACTTCCTGTCATGGATCATCATGGCCGGTGTCCTGATGGACATCCTGGCCAGCACCGGCGCCATCAACCTGATTCTCATGAAGCTCGGCTTTGGTGCAGTTGACTTCCTGGGCAACGCGAAAGTGTTCCCCTGGACCATGATCGTATCCGACGTCTGGAAAGGCTTCGGCTATGGCACCATCGTTTACCTGGCTGCTCTGACCGGTATTGATCCGAGCCTTTACGAATCGGCGATGCTGGACGGCGCCACCCGCTGGCAGCAGATCAAGAATGTTACCATTCCGCTGCTGATGCCTACAATCATCCTGATGACAGTCCTTTCCCTGGGAAGCGTCCTGAACGCCGGCTTCGATCAGATCTACAACCTGTACAGCCCGGCAGTCTGGGAGACCGGTGACGTCATCGATACCTATGTATACCGTCTCGGTATCCAGCAGGCGCAGTACTCCGTCGGTGCGGCGGTCGGCCTGTTCAAATCCCTCGTATCCGCAATCATGGTCGTCGTCTCCTACAGACTGGCAGACAAACTTGCCGGATACCGCATTCTGTAATGAGGTGGGTATATGCAAAAGAAAAAAGGAATTTCCGTATTTGATATTATCCTGACGATCGGTCTGGGCATTATCTGCATTACCTGTGTGCTGCCGTTTGTTCATCTGCTGGCAGTCTCATTCTCCTCAAGTTCGGCGGTGGCAGCCGGCAAAGTCGGCTTCTGGCCTGTCGAATTCACCGCGGCTTCCTACGAATATGTCATCACAGGCGGCAGATTCCTGCGCGCTATGGGCATTTCCATTGAACGTGTCATTCTCGGAACACTGCTGAACATCGTCCTGATGGTTCTGACCGCTTACCCGCTTGCCAAGGAAGATCTGCCTTTCCGCGGAATTCTCTCCGGCTTCTTCGTTCTGACGATGCTGATCGGCGGCGGTATGATCCCGACTTACCTGCTCGTTTCCGGCCTGGGTCTCAAGGACACCATCTGGGCCCTGATCCTGCCGGGCGCTCTGCCTGTCTACAACATGATTATTCTCATGAACTTCATCCGCGGACTTCCGCATGAACTGGAAGAAGCTGCCTGGATTGACGGCGCTTCCCCGTTCAGAACACTCTGGAGTGTTATCTTCCCGCTTCTCGGACCGTCTCTTGCGACAGTCGGCCTGTTCTCCATGGTCGGCCACTGGAATGACTGGTTCGCGGGAATGATCTACATGAGCCAGCCGATCAACTATCCTCTCCAGACCTATCTGCAGACCCTCCTCGTCGATTTCGAAAAGCTCCTGCAGTCCGACACAACCGGCAACATTCAGGACATCCTGTCCAAGATGAATGCCCGTACCGGCCGCGCAGCCCAGCTGTTCCTCGGCGCTCTGCCGATCATGATGGTCTATCCGTTCCTGCAGCGCTACTTTACAAAGGGTCTTACCCTGGGCAGCGTCAAAGGTTAAAGAACGAGTCCTCTTCTTCCCTCCCGTGCGGCCGGGAGAGAGGAAGGGGATTCTTCTTTGTCAGAAGTATTCATTTTCTGCCGCTGTCTTAAAATGGAGGAGAGAATATGCCTTTATTTCCTGATTACAACACACCGGGTCCCGGAATTCCCGACGGAATGCCGAGGCTGAGG
>JAUNJW010000290.1 GCA_030533035.1 Erysipelotrichaceae bacterium | reverse complement strand
GAAGATCTTGTTTTCAACCACCGTGAAGCCCAGCCCGGTGATTACATTGCCTATTTCCAGTCATATACAAATACATACGCGCCGGTGGAAAGGCTGCGTTTCCTTTTTGAGAGTGCCCTGCGGGATTCGCTGTTTGCCGGTATTTCCGTGGCGACCAGACCGGACTGCAGTGATGAAGATATTGCGTCCCTGTTCGCTCAGCTCAGAAAAGAATATCCTGACAAGCTGATCATGGTTGAACTTGGCCTGCAGACAGTCCATGAATCCAGCGCCGCCTGGATGCGGAGGGGATATTCACTTCCTGTTTTTGAAAAAGCAGTCCGGCTTCTGCATGAAGCGGATGTCAATATCGTTGTGCATGTCATCATCGGCCTGCCCGGCGAAACAAAGCAGATGATGTATGAGACAGTCCGCAGTCTGAACAGATATAACATCCAGGGCGTCAAGCTGCAGCTTCTGCACTATCTGAAGGGGACGGATCTGGGAACGATGTATGAAGAAAATCCGGAGCAGTTCCATGTGCTGACCCTGGAAGAATACACGGAAATCATTTCGGAATGCATTGCCATCCTGAATCCGGACATTGTCATCCACCGGCTGACCGGTGACGGCAATGGCGAAGCGCTGCTGGCACCGCTGTGGAGCCGGGACAAGCGCCATGTCCTGAACATGATCCGCCATGAACTCAAAACAAGAAATATAATCCAGGGGTGTCACCGTGATAATGAATAAAAAAGAACTGATCAGTCTTCTGGAAAAAGAGAAGATTGCCTTTACATGCATTGAACATCCGCCTGTTTTCACCATGGAGGAAATGCGGCAGCTGAATCTTCCCCATACAGAGGACGTCCCGGTCAACCTGTTTCTCAGGGATGATAAAAAAAGAAATTACTATCTTGTGACAATGGATCCGGCCGGACAGACAAGCCTGAAAGCCATGCGCCATATCCTCGGCTCAAGGCCGCTCAGCTTCGCCTCTGAAAAAGACCTGTATGAGATCCTGGGTCTGGAAAAGGGACATGTCACGCCTTTCGGAATTTTGAATGATACTGAAAAAAGAAGTGAAGCTGTCATCGACATCCGCTTTCAGAACCGGCCGGCGGGAATTCATCCGCTGGAAAATACAGCGACTGTTTTCCTGGACGGAAGCGATCTGTACCGCTTTCTGGAAAAACAGGGCTGCCGGATCAGATGGGCGGATTTCAGACAGATTCTCTGACAGGCAAAATGCTCGGTTTGCCTGCATTCTTACGGTATAATTCTTATGCATTAAAAAATGATTAATCAGGAGGACAATAATCATGAAACAGTTTTTTGGAACAGAAATGCCGAGACTCGGCTTCGGCATGATGCGTCTGCCGCGGTTCGAAGACAAATCATTTGACGTGGAGCAGGTCAAGAAGATGGTTGACCGCTTCCTGGCTTCCGGCCTGAAATATTTCGATACAGCCTTTGTTTACCAGGGCTCGGAAGAAGTGGTGAAACAGGCTCTGGTTGACCGCTACCCGCGTGACAGCTACTTCCTGACAACAAAACTGAATGCCGGGGCATGGGCCGCATCCAGCGAAGAAGAAGCCAAAAAACAGCTGGAAACATCCCTGGAAAGAACCGGCGCCGGTTACTTTGATTTCTATCTGCTTCACGCTTTAAGCAAAGAAAACATCGGCAACTATGACAAATACGGTATCTGGAACTTTGTGAAAGAGGCAAAGGAAAAAGGCCTGATCAGACACTATGGATTCTCCTTCCATGATTCACCGGAAGTTCTTGAACAGCTTCTGATCGATCATCCGGATGTTGAACTTGTCCAGCTGCAGATCAACTATGCCGACTGGGAGGATCTCGATGTCCAGTCAAGAAAGTGCTATGAGGTCTGTGTCAAATACAACAAGCCGGTTGTAGTCATGGAACCGGTCAAGGGCGGCACCCTGGCGACTCCGCCGCAGCAGGTGCAGGACCTTTTCAAAGCTGAGAATCCGGACGCTTCCTTCGCGTCATGGGCAATCCGCTTCGCGGCCAGCCTTGAGCAGGTCATGGTCGTTCTTTCCGGCATGTCCACCATTGACCAGATGGAAGACAACATTTCCTACATGGCTGATTTCAAACCGCTGGATGAAAAAGAAAAAGAAGTCATCGCAAAGGCACAGGATATTCTGGCATCCATTCCCCAGATCAAGTGCACAGCCTGCCATTACTGCACAAACGGATGTCCGATGTCCATCAATATCCCGGCAATCTTCAAGGCAATGAACAGAAACCTGATCTTCGGCCAGCTTGACGACGCGAAGAGACGCTATGCCGGCGCGACAAAGGACGGCGGCAAGGCTTCCGACTGCATCCACTGCCTGCAGTGTGAGGATGCCTGCCCGCAGCACATTGAAATCACATCATGGCTGGAAAGAGCAGCCGCTGAACTGGAAGGATAACAATAAATGAAACTTCTCTATATTGAATGCAATATGGGCGCTGCCGGCGATATGCTGATGGGAGCTCTGAGTGAACTGGTTGATCAGAAGGCGTTTGTCGAAAAGATGAACAGCCTGAATATCCCGGGCATGACACTCTCTGCTTCCGAATCATTCAAATGCGGCATCAAAGGCACTCACATGTCAGTTGTGATCGACGGTGAAGAGGAAGTCAGCGAAGACCTTTCCCATGAACATCACCATCATCACGATCATGACCACCATGACCACGGGGATCATGAGCATCATCA
>JAUNJW010000289.1 GCA_030533035.1 Erysipelotrichaceae bacterium | reverse complement strand
CATCCACATGGGCGGCGCCATCTCCGTCGCGGCCCACCGCCATGGCAAGGCGATTGACCAGACCAGAATCACCGACGGGCAGGGGCCGATCTCTCCCAACCGGACCGGTGATATCTGCTTCGCGGATGTCAAGGCGATGTCGGAGAACGGCAAAACCCTGGAGGAAATCCGCAGGCTGTGCACCCGCAGCGGCGGCCTGATTGAATTATGCGGAACTGATGACGTGAAAAAGATACGCACTGAAATGATTCCCGCCGGCGACCGGTTCGCAGAGCTTGCCCTGAACGCGATGGAATACACGATCGTCAAATGGGCCGGGGCGATGGCCGGTGTGCTGAAAGGGAAGACAGACGCAATTCTGATCACAGGCGGCCTGGCCAATGACGAAGTCCTTGTACAGCAGTTAAAGGATGATCTGTCATGGATCGCACCGGTGTATGTTTACCCCGGAAGCTTTGAAACCGAAGCCCTGGCGGAAGGGGCAGCCCGGGTACTGAGCGGTATGGAGGAATGCCGCGAATACAGCGGCTATCCGGTATTTGAAGGCTTCAGTCCGGACTTTCTGCCGCAGAAGTGAATGTTCCGCGCGCAAAAGCATACCGGCAGAAGATTTAAGCACTTACAGGCACCGCACATAAGCTTTTTCTGTTGGGATCAGGCCCGATTTGAGCTATGATTATGGCGATATGACGAAATATACTGAGATACTTGGAGTAAAAACCGCATACCTGGAAGAAGGCAGCGGCAATGATGTGATTCTGCTTCACGGCTGGGGGCAGAACAAGGAAATGATGGGAAAGATCCTTGAGCATCTTTCTGACCGTTTTCATGTATACAGCCTTGATTTCCCCGGATTCGGCGAGTCGCAGGATCCGCCCGAAGCCTGGGGGGTTCCCGAATATGAAGACTTCCTGGCTTCCTTTATCGAAACGCTTGGAATTGAAAATCCTGTCCTGATCGGCCATTCCTTCGGCTGCCGGGTGGCAATCCGCTACGCGGCGGATCATCCGGACAATGTCCGCAAGATGTGCCTGACCGGGGCTGCCGGCATCAGGCCGAAGCGGGGACTGGATTATCAGATCCGCACAAAGATGTACAAGGCAGGCAAGTGGTTCCTGAAAACCACCGGCCAGACGGAGAAGCTCGAGGAGCTGCAGAACCGTTCCGGCTCAGAGGACTACCGAAACGCCAAAGGGATCATGCGGCCGACCTTCGTCAAGGTTGTCAATGACGATGTCACCGACGTCCTGCCGCTGGTGAAATGTTCTGTTCTTCTGGTCTGGGGCGACCAGGATACAGCTGCCCCGCTGTGGATGGGACAGATGATGGAAAAGACAATGCCCGACGCCGGCCTGGCGATTTTTGCCGGCGATGACCACTGGGCCTACTGGCACCAGCCCGACCGCTTCAACCGGGTTCTTGATATTTTCCTGAAGGGAGACGCGCAATGATTCTGAATGTACTGCTCGGCACATGTATATTGATGGCAATGCTGGTGCCGTCTGAAAGGGCTCTGCATATGTTCCAGCAGAACCGCTATGAAACCGGCCGCTTCAGCAGCTGGATCAGGGATTCCGCTGCCACAAACCGCCCCGGCATGATCCTTGCTGGCGTGATTTCGCTGGCAGGCCTTGCGATCGCTCTTCTTCTTGGGGGAAGTATCGGCAAGATCGCTCTGTGTGTCCTGCTGGCCGGCACAGCATTTCTGTATTACACGCAGGAAAAGGCAAAGACATATATCAAGCCGCTGGTGTATACCGCAAGAGTCAAGAGACAGATCGCCGTCATGGCGTTTCTGGCCGTTGTCTGCATTTTCCTGATGTTCATCTTCGGCGCCTACTGGCTGGCCGCCGCGATCGGCCTGATCCTGCCCTGGCTTCTGATTTATCCGATGGCGCTGATCACATCACCCATCGAAGCTGCCGTCAGAGCCCGTTATCTCAATGAGGCAAAGCAGATCCTGGCGGATCATTCCGACCTGATCAAAATCGGCATCACCGGCAGCTATGGCAAGACGTCAACGAAGAATATCATGCAGGCGATGATCTCGGAGGCCTACAACTCCCTGATGACTCCCGCCAGCTACAATACCCCGATGGGCATCACCCGGACGATCCGGGAAATGCTGAAACCGATCCACAAGGTGTTTGTCTGCGAGATGGGCGCCGACCATGTCGGCGACATCACTGAGCTGATGGAATTCATCCATCCTTCCATCGGTGTTGTCACAACGATCGGTCCCCAGCATCTGGCAACCTTCGGATCCCAGGAAAACATCACCAACGAAAAGATGCAGATGATTGAGCTGCTTCCGGCCGACGGCCTGGGCATCCTGAACTATGACAATGAGTTCATCCGTTCCTACAAAGTGAAAAACCCCGTCAGAACCGTAACATACGGCATCCATACCGAAGGTGTGGATTACCGGGCGGAAGATATTGTCTACCACCGCGGCGGCAGCCGCTTCACGGTTGTCAACGGTGACGACAGGGTGGAAATCGAGACAAGACTGCTCGGTGAGCACAATATCCAGAATATTCTCTCGGCCATCGCTGCCGCCCGTTATCTGAATGTGGACTGGAAGACAATCCAGAGAGCGGCGAAGACGATGAAACAGGTTGAGCACCGTCTTGAAACAAAGACAATCAACGGCAGACGCTTTATCGACGACGCCTTCAATTCCAATCCTTCCGGATCAGCCATGGCGCTCAGCGTGCTT
>JAUNJW010000288.1 GCA_030533035.1 Erysipelotrichaceae bacterium | reverse complement strand
GAAAATCACAGCGGCACTGATGACCGGTCTCTTCTGCATTCTTGTATTTGCCGGCCTGGCCTATTTCTTCTTCCGCCTGGAAGAAGCGCCGGTGATCATCCGCGTCGTCTACGGCGCTGTCTTTACAGGCTTATGCTTCGGCATGTCGTTTACTGTCTCTGAAAGGATCAGGGAAATCCGGAAAGGAGAAGAAGATGATCTTGACAACTACTGATTCATTCCCGGGAAGAACCTATGAAATCATCGGAATTGTCAAAGGCTCCACCGTCCAGACAGTCAACGCCGTCCGTGATATCGGTGCTTCCCTGAAGACACTGGTCGGCGGCGAAGTCGCCAAATACAACGAACTGATGAATACCGCCAGGGCGCTTGCGACCAAACGGATGTGTGAGGACGCGGAAGCCCAGGCTGCCGACGCCGTCATCTGCGTACGCTACTCATCCGCCTCCATCATGCAGGGTGCGGCTGAAGTCATGGCTTACGGCACGGCAATCAGATTTATCGGCTGAAACAGCACGGAAGTGCTGTTTTTTTCAGCGGCTGCGCGCTTCCGAAAGCGCCTTTTCTGTCAGGGCAATGGCCATCCGGCAGTACAGCAATGCGGCTTCATTGCGGCTCATGCCGGCTGCTTCGGCACAGGCCTGCGTGCTTTCATGGCGGGCATAGCAGTTGAGGACAGTCACCCACTGTTCCGCGGAGTACGGGTCACGGTTTCTGAAATAACTGTCCCTGGCGTAATCAATCATGGCTCTTCTCATAATCTCCTTGTTCATATGTTTTCACCTCTGCCTGTATCATACAGAATGCACAGTGCCTTCCTGTGCACGGCAGTGTACATGAAGAAAGAAAATCAAAAGCTGACACCTGCCAGCTCTTTTTCAGTTTCAGTCTTCTTCATCAGGCAGCCCCCGCAGCAGCATCTCGTTGTATGCCGCGTTGGCGCGCTCGCTTTCCTTTTTCTGTTTCCAGGCCTGCACCTCACTCATGATCGCCAGCATTTCATCGGCGATCATTTCCGGTTTCCGCGGTTTTACCTGGCGCAGATAGCTGCTCATCCGCCGGATTGCCTTCGGCGAGCCCAGGTTTCTCGCGATCAGATATCCGAATTCATCCGGGAAACCGAGTTTTTTGATTTCATAAACCAGTTCGTTTTTTGCTTCAGTCCATTCATTGATCATGACAAAAACATTAAAACGGATGCGCGGATCAGTCAACCAACCAAAAGAAAAAGCAGACTGATCTGCTTTTGTTTCAGAATATGTATGTCCAGATGACAGCGATCACGATCGCCGGCAGCATATTTGCCACCCGGAATGTCCTGTCTTTGAGCAGGTTGGCGCCGACGCAGAAGATCAGCACCGAGCCGACCAGCGACAGGTTTGAGATCGCGGCAGCGGAAAGCAGCGGCGCCACCAGCTTTGCCAGCAGCGTGACCGACCCCTGCAGGATAAAGACGGGAATTGCCGAGAATATGGCTCCCTTGCCGAGGGAAGCCGCCATGACCATGATGATGGCAAAGTCGAGGACCGCTTTCATCGCCAGGGTCTCATAATTGCCGCTGAGGCCGTCCTGGATCGAGCCGACGATAGCCATCGCGCCGATGCATACTGTCAATGACGCGGTGACAAAGGCCGAGACAAACTGCGCGTCCTTCGCGTTGCCGGTTTTCTGTTTCAGCCATTCGCCGAAACGGATAAAACGGCCGTCGATATCCAGGAATTCACCGATCAGGGAACCGAGCGCCAGGGAGATGATCATCATCATTGAGCCTTCCATCGAAACGGAATCTCCTTCGATATGGATCATGTTGGCAATGGTTCCGGAAATACCGACAAACAATACCGCCACGGCATTGGCTTTGCTTAATATTTCACGGTAGTTATCCTTCAGCCACCGGCCTGAAATCATTCCGATCAGGCCGCCGGCGACAATCGCAGCCGTATTAATAAGTGTTCCCAGTCCGGTCATAGACGCAAGTTCCTTTCAAGCAGGGAATATTTTACGCCTGGTGACCGTGACTTTCAATCAGAGCATACAGAGATAATTCATCATCACCACCAGATGGCAGAAACTTCCCGCCAGCACAAAGCAGTGGAAGATTTCATGGCAGCCGAACACTTTGCTGGTGATGAATCTCGGCTTGACGGCATAGAATACAGCACCGACGGAATAGAGTATTCCCCCTGCCGCCAGCCAGGCGACACCGCCGGCGCCGAGCGCTTCCACGATCGCGGGCAGCGAGAAAATACACATCCAGCCCATGACGGTATAAATCACTGAGGAAACCCATTTCGGACAGGTCACCCAGCAGAATTTGAAAATCATGCCGGCCAGGGCTGTCCCCCAGATCACTGCCAGCAGAACCGGTCCCGCCGTATGGCGCAGCGCGACCAGGCAGACCGGTGTGTAGCTGCCGGCGATCAGCAGGAAGATACTCATATGATCCGTCTTTTTCAGGATCATGTTGGCTTTTTCGGAAATATTGTAGGCATGGTAGGAGAACGAGGCTCCATAGAGCAGGATCATGCTTAACATAAAGACCGCGTAGGAGAAAAGCGCCAGTGTGTCGGCACCGCAGACTGAGGCCCTGATCAGCAGAACCGGCATCATGATGATGGCGCCGATAAAGCCGAACAGATGGGTCCGCGCGCTCCATTTGTCCTTGAGCCGGAAATGAAAGACCGGCTCTTCATAAGCATGCATCGTATCAGGCATATACATTGCTGTCATA
>JAUNJW010000083.1:3489-8467 GCA_030533035.1 Erysipelotrichaceae bacterium | reverse complement strand
GAACGCGGCCGGCATGAACACGATCGTCGGCTACATCTATGACATGCTGTACGGCAACGGCGGCGGCTATCCGTCCTACGCTTCCTCGGCGGCTTTGATCCTGTTCGCGGTCGTGCTGACAATCACGGCGATCAACCTGACACTTTCAGGTTCTTCCGACAGAAAGTGAGGCGGCTTTATGAATAACCAGGATTATCTGAAGATTGAGAAAGCCGCGAAGAGAAATACGGCGATCAGGACAGGCATTACCTATTTCCTGCTTGCGGTCTGGGCAGTCATTGTCCTCTTCCCGTTCTACTGGATGCTGCTGACATCCGTCAAAAGCTACGGCTCCTACAACGCGGAATATGTGCCGAAGTTCTTCACGCTCTCACCGACGCTGCAGAACTACATCGACGCATTCACCCAGGTGCCGCTGTCCAGGTATTTTGCCAATACGCTGATTTTCGCCATCATCACAACTGCGGCGATGCTTGTCGTCATCGTGCTGGCGGCCTTCGCGTTTGCCAGACTGGAATTCAGGGGCAGAAACACGCTGTTCTCCTTATTCCTTTCCCTGATGATGATTCCAAACGAACTGGTCATCATCACAAACTTTGTCACAATCACAAACCTCGGCCTGAGAAATACCTTTACCGGTCTGATCCTGCCGTCGATCACTTCGATTTTCTATATCTATCTGCTCAAGGAAAACTTTGAACAGATTCCGGATGAACTTTACAAGGCAGCCAAAGTCGACGGAACCAGTGACCTGAAATATCTGCTGAAGGTCATGATCCCGATCTGCCAGCCGACCATTGTCACAATTACGATCCTGAAAGTCATTGAATGCTGGAACTCCTATGTATGGCCGCGTCTGATCACTGACGACGAGAATTACTTCCTCGTTTCCAACGGTATCCAGGCGATCCGTGAAAACGGCTTCGGCCGTGAGAACATCCCGGCGATGATGGCTGCTGTCGTTGTCATTTCCATACCGCTGATCATCCTCTTCCTGATTTTCCACAAGAAGATCATGGCCGGTGTTTCCAGAGGAGGTACCAAAGGATGAAAAAGCTGATCAAAGTTATCTGCTGCGCCTTGCTGATTGGATCAGCAGGGGTAATGGCGGGCTGCCATGGCTCCCAGGGCATGGAAGAGCATGCTGTTCCTGAAATATTTGATGAAAGCAAGCCCCATGAACTTGTCTTCTGGGCCAAGAACGATACCAACCGTACCCAGACTGCCATCTATGAAAAGGCAATTTCCGACTTCCATACGATGTATCCGAATGTCGACATCAAGATCAGGCTCTATACGGATTACTCCAACATCTACAACGATGTCATCACCAACATCGCCACCAACACAACACCGAATGTCTGTATTACATATCCCGACCACATCGCGACCTATATGACCGGCGTCAACACCGTTGTCGCCCTCGATGATCTGATGAATGATTCAAAGTTCGGTTTCGGCGGCAGTGAGGTGGCATTCGATTCACCGGCTGTTGATGAGGTGATTCCGGAATTCCTTGATGAATGCATTATCCAGGATGCCCATTACGCGATTCCGTTCATGCGTTCGACCGAGGCCTGCTATATCAACAAGACCTATGTCGAAGCCCTCGGCTTCGAACTCCCCGAGGTTATGACATGGGACTTCATGTTTGAAGTCGCCGAAGCGGCGATGGCAAAGGACGCTGACGGCAATTTCATCGTCAACGGCCAGAATGTCATGATCCCGATCATCTACAAGTCCACCGACAACATGATGATCCAGTGGCTCGCCCAGAAGGGCGCCGAATACTCGGATGACGCCGGCAATATCCTGATTTTCAACGATGATACAAAGGAAATCATGTATGAGTCGGCAAAGCATGGCGCCACCGGCGCGTTCTCGACATTCAAGATTTCGTCCTACCCGGCCAACTTCCTGAATGCCGGCCAGTGCATTTTCGCGATTGACTCAACCGCCGGCGCCACATGGATGGGAACCGACGCCCCGCTGGTTGATATCTCCCCGGACCAGATTGTCGAGTTTGAAACAGCCGTCAGAATGATCCCGCAGGAGAATCCGGACCAGCCGCTGATGATCTCCCAGGGTCCTTCGATCTGTATCTTCAACAAGTCCGATCCCCAGGAAGTCCTCGCTTCATGGCTGTTTGCCCAGTATCTGCTGAGCAACGATGTCCAGATCGCCTATTCTGAAACCGAAGGCTATGTGCCCGTGACTTCCAAAGCGCAGGACAGCGATACCTACCAGGATTACCTGGCCCGCGAAGGCGAGGATAACGGCGAGCATTACGCTGCCAAGATCCAGGCTTCCAGGCTGCTTCTGAACAATACCTCGAACACCTTTGTCACACCTGTCTTCAACGGCTCCGCTTCGCTGCGGCAGGCGGCCGGCCAGCTGATTGAAAACGCGGTCAAGTCAGCCAGAAGAAAAGAGACCGTCGATGACGCCTATTGCGAGGATCAGTTCACCAAGGTGACTTCCCTGTATCATCTGGATCAGATCTCTGCCGAAACGGCCGGGTCCGATGACCTCGGTCCGCTGCCAACGGCTTCAAAGACACTGCTGATCGTGCTGGTTGTCACCTGGATTCTGCTTGGAATTGCCTACGCGGTTCCGATGCTGAAGAAAGCAAAACAGTAACCGGTTCAAAGGGAAATGCATGCAATAATGCATTTCCTTTTTAAGTTTTTTCACTAATTCATGTAACCGTCTGAACAATAGAGTATAATTATTGTGCCTGAATGGCAGAGAGGGAAAATAAAAATGAAAAAAGCTCTGTATGGAATTTTAGCGCTCACAATGGCTGCTTCACTGGCAGGCTGCAGCTCCAAGACTGACAACGGCGGCAATGACGGCGGCAAGGAAAACACACCGGCAGCTGCCGGCCCCGATACCGAAAAGGGCGAAGGCGTCATGACTTATGCCGAATACGCTGATGCCAATGTTGATGACAAGGTAACAATCGAGGCGTATGTGCAGGCCAAGCAGTCCTGGTGGGACAACAAGGGTACATTCTTCGCCCAGGACGCAGACGGCGGCTACTTCATCTATGAAATGCAGATCTCCGAAGATGATTACAAGAAGCTCGTTGAAGGACAGAAAGTAAAGATCTCCGGCTACAAGGCTGAATGGAGCGGCGAAGTCGAAATCATCGAAGCTGAATATGAAATCCTTGACGGCAACTGGATTGCTCCGGCAAAGGATGTCACAGCAGACCTCAACACAGACAAGCTGATTGATTCCATTAACCAGAAAGTTGTCTTCAAGGGACTCAAGATCGAACCGGCTGAGTTCACAGAAGGCGGCGGTGTTTACGAAGTTTACAAGAATGAAGCTGGTGAAGACCAGGGTTACATGTACAAGTACAACGGCACAGGCGCCCAGGGCGACGACGTTTACTTCACAGTTTCCAAGGACGGCGTCAACTTCACATTCCTCGTAAGATCCTACCTGACAGACAGCTCCACAGATGTCTACAAGGCAGCTGAAGCATTCGAAATCGGCAAGACTTATGATCTGGAAGGCTTCCTGTACTGGTACAACGGAGCCAACCCGTATATCACAAACATCAAGGCCAACTGAGCATTCATCTCTGACAGGTCTCATCATATGATGGGATCTGTTTTTTTGTTTCTCTGATATACTGTTTCCATATTCAACAGGAGACATTGCCAATGATCAACCAGCAGTTAATACAGTTTTTAAAGAATGCAGTCACTTCATTCCACGCTGTGAATGAAGTCAGAAAAGAACTGAATGAAAACGGATATACCGAACTCAGGGAAGGGGAAAAGTGGAATCCGGAAAAAGGCGGAAAGTATTTCACGGTCCGCAATGAGTCCAGTCTCATCGCATTCAGGATTCCGGAAAATGAAATCAGGGGATTCATGACCGGAGCCGCCCACACCGATTCGCCCACATTCAGGATCAAGCCGCAGCCGGAGCTGAAAGGAAGCGGGTATATCCGCCTCAATACAGAAGGATATGGCGGCATGTTATGCGCGCCATGGTTTGACAGGCCGCTGTCGGTTGCCGGCCGGCTTGTGATCAGTACAGAAGACGGCATCCGAACAGTGCTTTACAAATCTGAGCGGGATCTTTGCCTGATTCCTTCGCTGGCCATCCACATGAACAGAAAGGTCAATGAAGGAACCTCCTTCAACAAGCAGGTGGACATGCTGCCGCTGTTTGCGGAAGACTCAGATGAACCAATTACTCTTCTGGATGTCATCAGCGAGGAAACCGGGATTGCAAAAGACACAGTCACCGCCAGCGACCTCATGCTTTACAACCGCGAAGAGCCGAGAATCTGGGGGGCGGGGAATGAATTCATCTCCGGCGGACACCTGGATGACCTGCAGTGCGCTTTCGCCCTGATGAAGGGATTCCTCGGCGCTGAATCCGCCGCCTCAATACCTGTACTCGCTCTGTTTGACAACGAGGAAGTCGGGTCCCTGACAAAGCAGGGCGCTTACTCCACCTTCCTCTATGACACACTGCGGAGAATCGCTCTCTGTCTTGGAAAAGACGAAGAGGAATTCAGGATGATGCTGGCGGAAAGCTTCCTTGTTTCCGCTGATAACGCACATTCTGTCCATCCGGCCCATCCGGAAAAGGCGGATCCGTTAAACCAGCCGCATATCAACCGGGGAATTGTCCTGAAATACAGCGCCAATCAGAAATACACCAGCGACGCCGTTTCCGCGGCTGTGTTCCGCCGGATCTGCGAAGAAGCGGATGTTCCGCTCCAGGAGTTCACCAACCGGTCCGACACGGTCGGCGGCAGCACCCTCGGCAATCTTTCCAACAACCAGGTATCCATGAATTCCGTTGACATCGGCCTGCCCCAGCTGGCTATGCATTCCAGCTATGAGACTGCCGGCGTCAGGGACACGGAATATCTTGTCAGAGCCATGCGGGTGTTCTATTCCCGCAGCATCGAGGACGTGACACCGGGCGTTGCCGCCTTCGGGGTACC
>JAUNJW010000083.1:0-3479 GCA_030533035.1 Erysipelotrichaceae bacterium | reverse complement strand
ATCCTGAGATGAAAAGAACCAGGGATCATGTTTCCCTGGTTCTTTATTTATCGTGCGCAGATTTCAGCGAGTTTCAGCAGTATCTCGACATTCTTTTCCATCGACTGGATGGGAACGTATTCAAAGCGGCCGTGGGCATTTTCATAGCCGGCGGAAAGATTGGGGCAGGGCAGTCCCCTATGGCTCAGGGCAGAGCCGTCGGTACCGCCTCTGAAGGCCAGGCTCTTTGCCTCTACGCCGCATGCTTCGATCGCTTCAATCAGATTGTCCATCATCCACGGCACCCGGTCTATGACTTCCTTCATCGAGCGGTAGGTAGGCGTGATCTGCAGGGTGATACATTCTTCGCCATACTCCTTGCGAAGCGATTCAGCGACCTTGCGCAGATAGTCTTCGCGCTGGGCAAAGTGGATGGCGTCATGGTCGCGGATGATCATCACGATCTCTCCGATCTCACAGGTGGCGCTGAAGCTGACCGCGTGGTAGAAGCCTTCGCGGCCGTCTGTATACTGCGGTTTTTCATATTTCGGCAGCATTGAAAGAAACTCGGTGCCGATATCGACGGCGTTCTTCATGATTCCCTTCGCGGTGCCGGTATGAACGGAGATGCCTTTGAGGAGAATCCGGGCCTGGGAGGCATTGAATGTCTCGTCCTCATAATAGCCGAGATGATCGCCGTCCAGCGTATAGGCGACCGGGCAGCCGAATCTTGCCAGGTCGAGATCCCTGGCCAGGCCGCCGACTTCCTCGTCGGGGGTAAAGGCGATGGAGATCAGGCCGTGTTTCATTTCAGGATGGGAAATGACATATTCCGCCATTGTCATGATCGCTGAGATCGAGGCCTTGTCATCGCCGCCGAGCAGGGTTGTCCCGTCGGTCAGGATCAGATCCTGGCCGATGTACATCTTCAGGTTTTCAAACTCCTCTGTTCTCATGACGATGTTCTTTTCGCTGTTGAGAACAATGTCACTTCCGTCATAGTTTTCCAGAACCCATGGCCTGACATCTGTTCCGCTGGCATCGGGTGCCGTGTCCATATGGGCAATCAGCCCGAGCGGCTTTCCGGAGTCATTGGCTTCGATTTTTCCGTAGACGACACATTTTTCTTCATCGAGATACACGGATGTGCAGCCGATCTCCTCAAGTTCCTTTTTCAGCATCCATGCCAGGTCAAACTGCTTCATGGTTGTCGGTACGGTATCGGAATGATTTGAAGACTGCGTATCGACCTTCGCGTAGCGGATCATACGCTCTTTTACTTTTTCATAGAATTCACTCATAGCTTTTGTTACCTCTTCACCATTGTACTGGATGATTGTCAATTTGCCATGATAGAATAATCCGGTAGATATCAAAGAGGTGTGTATGGCAAAGCTGTATTTCTATTATGGCGCGATGGGTTCTTCCAAAACCGCCAATGCCCTGATGGCAAATTACAATTATGAGGAAAGAGGACAGAAGACGCTTCTGGCCAAGACTAATATCGATACCCGCGACGGGACTCATGTCATCCGCTCCCGCATCGGCCTGCAAAAGGAATGCGTTCTCTTATCAGACGTCTGCGCGATGAGCGACGATGACCTGAGAACCTATGACGCGATCATCGTGGATGAAATCCAGTTCGCAAAAAAGGAACAGATTGACCGCCTGGCTCATATCGCCGATTACTGCGATGTGCCGGTTCTGACCTATGGCCTGCGCAGCGACTTTCAGCTGAATCTTTTCGAAGGGTCACAAAGACTGCTGGCCATCGCTGACAGCATCCATGAAGTCAAGACAATCTGCTGGTGCGGCCGCAAGGCAACCTGCAACGCCCGCTACAATGAAAACGGGATTGTCAGGGCCGGCGCCCAGGTCATGCTCGGCGCCAATGACGACTACATCGCGCTGTGCCGCAAGCATTTCATCGAAGGCAAGTTAAGGGCTGACGAGGAAGCGGTCGGCCTGACAGACTGAAGAAACACCTGCGGGTGTTTTTTTTCTTCCACGGGTATAAGAAAAAGCTGCCCGCAGGCAGCTCATGATTACTTCTTGTGATACAGACGCTTCTGGTGATAAACCGGTTCGGACGTGACATTGACACCGAGCTTGCGGAAGACATTGGCGTCTTCCAGCGGCAGGATGACTGTGGAGTGGGCTTCCGAACCTTTCAGGTTGACGAGCTGGGCCATCGCCGCTTCGGCAGCCTTGTTGGTCTTGGCGACAATCGCCAGGGCAATCAGAACCTCATCTGAATGCAGGCGGGGATTGCGGTTGCCGAGGTTGTTGACCTTGAGCTCCTGGATCGGCTTGACATATTCAGGCTCGATCAGGTTGGTTTCCTTGTCAATGCCGGCCAGCGTCTTGATCGCGTTGATGATCGTGGCAGCGGAAGGACCGAACAGGGATGAGGTCTTGCCGGTGACGATTCTGCCGTCGGGCAGCTGCAGCGCCATGGCGGGCTCGCCGGTCTCATGGGCCTTGTTGGTTGCCGTCAGGCGGACTTCACGGGAGTTGGGCGTGACGCCGAGCTCGTTCATCAGCAGCTCGATCTTCTGAACAGCTGATTCATCGGCTTTGTCATTTCTGACGTCGACTTTTGTCTGGTAATATCTTCTGACAACTTCCTGGCGGGATGCCTCGCAGGCGGCCTCATCATCGACGATGCAGTAGCCGACCATGTTGACGCCCATGTCCGTCGGGGATTTATAGACTGACTCATTCAGAATCCTGGTGATGATTCTGTTGAGAACCGGGAAGATTTCAATGTCGCGGTTATAATTGACGGCGGTTTTGCCGTAGGCTTCCAGATGATAGGGGTCGATCATGTTGATATCATCGAGATCGGCTGTCGCTGATTCATAGGCCAGGTTGACCGGATGGTGCAGCGGCAGGTTCCAGACCGGGAAGGTCTCAAACTTGGCATAGCCGGAAGTGATGCCGTTGGCGGCGTCATGGTAGAGCTGGGAAATGCAGGTTGCCATTTTTCCGGAGCCGGGACCCGGCGCGGTCACGACGATCAGGTTGCGTTCCGTCTGGATATACTGGTTCTTGCCCAGTCCCTCAGGGGAAACGATGAAGTCAACATCGGCAGGATATCCCTTGATCGGATAATGGAGATAGCTCTTGATGCCGGCGTTCTTCAGCTGGTTGCGGAAAGTATCCACACTTGACTGGTGCGTGTACTGGGTGATGACGACAGAGCCGACATACAGGTCCAGGGAGCGCAGGGTGTCAACCAGACGGAAAACCTCCTGGTCATAGGTGATGCCGTTGTCACCGCGGGATTTGCTGTGCTCGATGTTGTTCGCGTTGATGCAGATGATCAGTTCGACCTGATCCTTCAGCTGGGTCAGCAGCTTGATCTTGTTGTTGGGATCATAGCCTGGCAGGACCCGGGACGCGTGGAAGTCCTCGAACATTTTTCCGCCGAATTCAAGATAGAGCTTTCCTTTGAACAGACTGATCCGTTCCAGGATTTTTTCGCTCTGCAGTTTCAG
>JAUNJW010000082.1:6517-8489 GCA_030533035.1 Erysipelotrichaceae bacterium | reverse complement strand
TCTGCCGGAACTGTAAAAGGCGCCGGTTCCTTCTGTATCAGATGGGCACTTGGCCAGTGCGGCCATCTGAGAATGGATACGCATGGCGACAATTATGTCATGCAGAACATGCTGAAAAAACTCGGATTCACATACTGCGGGATTATTTATGTCGAGCAGGACAATGACCCGAGGCTGGCTTTTGAAATCATCGAAGACAAATGAAAAAGCGGCAGCGCCGCTTTTTTGTGTGACCTGTCAGTCGTTCATTAATTTTCTGGCAATCGCGATGGCGCCCTTGCCGTCCATCATGCCGTAGACTCTCATGTCGATGCCGTCGATCGGCTTGCCAGGGAACTTTGCCTGGAGCTGCTTCATCGCGTAGCGGACCTGCGGACCGAGAAGGATGCAGTCAGCTTCCGGTGCGTACTTGTCAACGGAAGAAAGACCGTAGGCGTCAATGCTGTAGTTTTTTCCGGCAGCCGCTGCCGCGTCTCTCATTTTGTTGACCAGCAGGGATGTGGACATGCCGCCGGCGCAGAATAATACGATTCTCTTGTCAGCCATTTTTACCTCCTGAATAAATGTGGCGTCTGCTTATATGTAAGCCCTTACAGTTATTCTAACATTGATTTGTGTTTACGGGCCTGCTGAATGTTTACTCAGATGTTTCTG
This sequence comes from Erysipelotrichaceae bacterium, assembly GCA_030533035.1. Taxonomy (GTDB): domain Bacteria; phylum Bacillota_I; class Bacilli_A; order Erysipelotrichales; family Erysipelotrichaceae; genus Bulleidia. Next base: position 7,835 of record JAUNJW010000082.1, on the reverse strand, counting down.
AAAGCGAGTAATTGCCGAACATGCCGGTGAACTGGCAGGCATGGACCGTGTTGGTCAGAAAGCGCAGCGACCCGTCCGCCATCCGGTATATCTGCCCGGTATAGGAAGCGCGGAAGCGGCCGTAGTCATTGAGCATGAATTCGGAATTGGTGTCCAGGTCAAACGAGATCCTGAACGAATTGGAATCATCGAAGAAGCCCATGCCGGAACGCTCGATATATGCCTGTTCAATGCCGGTGATCTCAATGCTGTAGGTGCCGGTGAAGGCGGTGAGGGCCGCCCGGTTCGAACAGCCGGCCAGCTCATTTTCAAGCATGGCCCGGACCGTTTCCCGCAGCACGTTTCTTTCATCTTCGCTCAGCGCGTCGGCGTCCGTGATCTGCTCAGGCATTGCCCCGAGAGTCCAGACGATTTCATCATTATTGACGATATAGCCGTAGGACATCAGAACATTCTGGTCAAATTCAGCGTGGATACTGACCGTTTCCCCGTTGTAGGAATCGCCGCCGTAGCTCCAGGAATAGCTGATTCCCATGTCGCGCAGCTCCTGCGGGGCATAGATGCCGATGGAAAGACCGTCCGGCGACAGCTGCCAGTCGGCGCTGACGCCGTTAAACACATCGAGAACCGCGTACTCCGCCAGGCCGCTGACCGTATAGGTCCTGACGGTATTGCTCAGGCGTATGCCTGCTTCTTCCGCCGCCTGCTGGTCATAGCTGCAGGCATAGGTCAGATTTTCATTGTTGGCATATCCCGAGGCTTTGTCAAAGCCGCAGGAAACAGAACTGATCAGACGCTCAAGATCGGCGGTGTTCCTGCCTTTTTCCTGCCGCTGCGCCACCGTTTCCCGCAGATGTTCCAGGGCCGCGGCTTCCGGGGCAAAATCAGCCGCCAGATAGCCGCCGGTGGAATAGCCGGCAAATTCAGGCACGGAACTGTCGAGAAGACTGACCTCCTCGCCAAGGACGTTTTCCCGCACATGCCAGCCGATCAGCACCGCGCCGAGCACGACCGCACAGCCGGCCGCGAACCAGGCCGGGGCAGGGATTTTCAGTTTCTTTTTCGGCTTTGAAACAGGAGCCGGCGGGGCCGGTTCCTCATTTTTCGCCAGGAAAGGGATTTCCAGGTCATTCTGTTCTCTGACTTCTTCGCTCATAACTAAAATATATAGTATATTCCGGCGATTTCAAACAAATGTCTGGATGCCGCCGCGAATATTAAACTAAAGATTTTCCGCTGAAGATGATACTATTTTCCCATGAGAATACTGATCACGGGATTTGAGCCTTTCGCTGATGACGCCTGCAATCCGTCCATG
>JAUNJW010000082.1:0-6507 GCA_030533035.1 Erysipelotrichaceae bacterium | reverse complement strand
AAATCAGCGGCATAAAGATCGTCACCTGCGTCCTGCCGGTAGTCCGCTTTGAGGCGGCTGAAAAGGTCATTGCCGCAATTGAAAAAGAAAACCCGGACGCCGTGATTTCGCTCGGGCTGGCAGCCGGGCGCAGAGGAATCACCCTGGAAAGAACCGCGGTCAATATCGACAGCTACCGCATTGCGGACAACAAAGGAAACAGACCGGCTGACGAGCCGGTGGACAGGGACGGCCCATGCGCTTATTTCTCCGCGCTTCCCATCAGGAAAATGGAAGCGGCCATCCTCAGCGCCGGATATCCGGCTTCTGTTTCGGAAAGCGCCGGCACCTTTGTGTGCAACCATGTTTTCTATTCAGTCCGCCGCTGGTGTGAGCTGAACAGGCCCCGGGTCATCAGCGGATTCATCCATCTGCCGTGTTCGGATGAGATGGCGGCAGAAGGACAGTTTTCCATGTCACTGAACGATATGGAAAAGGCAATTGAAGCGGCTGTAAGCGTCTTCAGTCAAAGGGACGCTTAACTATTTTTAAAAAAATGCTAGAATGATCACATTATGGACGAAATAAGAAAGCAGATCGCTGTTTTCAGACACTACTGGAAAACGAGCAAATTCTTCCGGGAACTTGTTCTTTTCCTTGTCTCCATTGTCACCGGCGGCTTTCTCGCGCTTTTCTATTTCATCCACAGCCTGATTTCCGATTCGGACTGGTTCATGTCGCTGGCGGTGTATTACGGCCTGCTGACAATGATCCGGATTTACCTGTGCAACCGCAAGTGGGTTGTCCATAATGAGCCCCATCCCGAGATGCGCGATGAAATCTCCAGGCGTTCCATGGAGACCACCGGGATTATGCTGGCGTTAATGAACGTCGCCCTGGCCGTCATGATCGGCGAGATGGTCTTCTTCGGCCACTCGAAATCCTACTGGCGGTGGATGCGCTATTATATCATCATCTACACATGTTTCCGGATCTACAGTTCCTTCCGGACAGCCTACCACGGCCGCAAGCGCCACCGCATCCAGCGGATGATCCACGTCATCAACATGATGGACGCCTTAGTCGGCATGTTCGCCCTGACGGCGACGATCATTGACACCTATGCCCTGGATTCCTTTATGCGGACCCCGATCCTGGCGGTCAGCGGCCTGATCATCATAGGAATGCTGATTGTGATTTCGGACCATATGATGATGGCGTCGATCCGCGACGAGGAGAACCGTCTATGACCGTGCTGACTGTCATTTCCGCTGTCCTGATGTTTCTCTTCATCCTGCCGGTTTTCACCGGCCAGGTCGTCAACATCGGCAATGTGACCGGTTTTCTCTGCGGACTTTTTCTCTGGCATATGGCCCATCATCCTTCCCTGATCCAGAACCCCTGGATCATTGTCCTGTGCGCTGTTCTGGCCGGCTGCCTGCTGACTGCCGCAATCATCGCGTACCGGATGATCCGGGTCATGAAACTGAAGGCGGACGGCAGTGAGACACTGGTGATCCTGGGCTGCGAGATCCTTGGCGAAAAGCCATCGCTGATGCAGGTGGAAAGGCTGGAAGCGGCCCTGAAATATCTGGACAAATATCCTGAAACATATGTGATCTGCTCCGGCGGCCAGGGGAAGAAAGAAAAAATCTCCGAAGCCGAGGCAATGCGGATCTGGCTTGAAAGACACGGCATCATCCCGCAGCGGATTTACAAGGAGGACAGGTCGGTGACAACCCTGGAGAACATCCGTTTTTCAAAGGAGATCATCGAAAGGGAGGGACTGGAAAGAACCGTCGCTGTCTGCACCAATGAATTCCATCTTTACAGGGCGGTGCAGATGGCCCGCAGCCTGGGGCTTGAAGCCAGGGCTGTCGCGGCGCCGACCGCCTGGTGGCTTTTTCCGACATTCTGTGTCCGTGAATTCTACGCCATCCTGTATTTCACTCTGAAAAACAGAAAGAATCATTAAAAGCCGGAAGGCTTTTTTGCATTGGCATACACAATCTTCACAGCCGGATGATATGATAAAAAAAAGAAAAACAAGCAGCCCGGAGGCTGAATAAGGAGGGTATCATGCATCTGATCGAAACAGAACTGTTCCAGCTGGAACTCACTGTCATGCTGATTGACCGGAGAATCAGCGCGCCTGAAAACACACTTGTGAACATCAAGGTTTTCTCAGACAACTTTTCGGCAGACGGATCCATTCATATTGACTACAAAACGGTCGGCCTCTTTGCCCGCCAGCTGAAGCATATCTATGAAACAAGGCGGGGAACAGCTTCCATCAGCGGCATCCGCGACAGCCGCAATTATATTGAATTCAGGGCTTCGGCGGACCAGAGAATCTATGTAAAGGGCACCCTGGAAGCCAAAGGCAACAGCGGCTTCACCCAGGAGCTGGATTTTGAAAACGGATTTGAAAGGGAAAGCTTCGCTTCATTTGTCGAAGACATGTACCAGACATACTCCGCAGCTGAAGAGGGCATTTACGCTGACTGAGAAGTCAGGCGGACCTATAATATCGGTAAGAAAGAAAGGAACTGAACTGATATGAGCAATATTGAAAAAGTATGTACATTCCTCAAGGAAGCAGGCACGTATTATCTGGCTACTGCCGATGGCGACCAGCCCCGCGTGCGTCCCTTCGGCACAGCCCACATTTTTGAAGACAGACTGTATATCCAGACAGGTCTTGTCAAGCCGTGCGCCCAGCAGATGATCAAAAACCCGAAGGTTGAAATCTGTGCCTTCAAGGCCGGCACCTGGGTCAGAATTGAAGCGGAAGCGGTTCTGGATGAAAGAATCGAAGCCCAGCAGTCCATGCTGGATGATTACCAGAGCCTGCAGGGCATGTACAAAGCCGGCGACGGCAACACAGCTGTATTCTGGCTGAAGAACGCAAAGGCTACTTTCTCATCCTTCACAGCAGCTCCCGAAGTTGTTGAATTCTGAGAAACTGACAGCAGTTCAACTGTAAAATCGCAGAGGGAAATATAACCTCTGCTTTTTTGCGCCCTGCAGGAACGTCTTTCCATGAGGCGGATATGGTAGAATGAATAGAGTTTCAGGGAGAAAACGACAATGAGCAGAAGAACAGAAAAAGCGGCTGAACTCAGAAAGCAGTTCAGGGAAAACGGAATGCCTTTATACAACTGCGCCCAGACATGCGCGATGGCTTTCGCGGAAGATCTTGGCATGGATGAGAGGCAGCTGGAAGCACTGACCGTGCATTTCGGCGGCGGGATGAAAATGGGTTCCGTATGCGGTGCCTACACTTCGGGGCTGATGGTCATGGGCCTGCTCGGCCTGGATGACAATGCCTCAAGAAACGCGTTTGTCAGCGGCATGAAGGCAAAGCATGAAAATCTCACCGACTGCAGGGACCTGCTGAAGCGCAATATGGAAAAGGGCGGCGACAAGATGACCCACTGCAACCGGATGATTATGGACGCGATTGAACTGATTGAACAGATCAGGGAAGAAAAGGCAGGAAAATAAACTATGAAAGTAACATTCTTCGGGACAACAACCCTGCTGTTTGACGACGGAAAAGACCAGATTCTTTTTGACTGCCACTTCACAAGGCCGTCTTTGCTGAAGTATATAAGCGGCAGTGAGGAAACCGACACAAAGCTCGCCGATGACCTGCTGAAGATCCATAAGGTGGACAGACTCCGGGCCAATTTCGTTTCCCCCTCCCACCATGACCATGTCATGGATGTCCCGTTTGCCGCAAAGCGGACCGGCGCAATGGTGTATGGAAGTTCCTCGGCGCTGAATGTCTGCCGGGGCAGGGGCGTCGGAGAAGAACAGCTTCATGAATTCGCTGCGGAGGATATCTTTGAAATCAATGATTACCGGATCAAGGTGATCAGATCCCTGCACTCCAAACCGACAATCCTGAACAATGACCTGGGCCAGACAATCGATGAACCGCTTCCCATTGGCGCGAAACTGCGTGATTACAAGGAAGGCGGCTCCTATGACTTCTATGTTGAGCATAAGGGAAAGAAGTATCTGATCCGGCCGAGTTTCAACTATATCGAACATCAGCTGGACGGCTATACCTGCGACGTCCTGTTCCTCGGCGTTGCCGGACTGGCAAAGGCGGACAAGGCGACCGAAAAAGCGTTTTTTGCCGAAACTGTTGAGAAGACAAAGCCTTCGCTTGTGATTCCGCTTCACTGGGACAACTTCTTCTCCTCCCTGGATAAGCCGGTTGTCGGCATGCCGCCGTTTGTGGAAAAAACTGAAGTCGTCTTCTTCAGGCTCGCGAGGTACTGCGAAGCCCATGACATCAACTGCTGCCTGCAGTTTCCAAGAACGAGCCTTGAACTATAAAAAAACAGATTTCAAATCAGAAGAAAACATCTCCCCGCGCACAGTTGTACTGTGCAGAAAGGAGATGTTTTTTCACTGATCCGCAATATGGTTCAGAATTCACCGGCAAGAATTTTGTCAAGCAGCACTTTGACAAAGCAGTTTTGCATCGCAGTCTGGAAAATATCGACTGATTCGATGCTGTCATCTGAAGCAATATGGTCATCGGTTTCCGGCTGCCACAGCATTTCCGGCGTGACGCCGGCAGGGAATACGTCCATGTTCACGCTCACCCGCAGGATGATCAGCCTGCCCAGCAGGCCGGCACTCTTTGCCGCCCGGGCAACGGCGATATCTTCCATTTCGCTGATGGCATAGGGATCCCGGCAGCCGTAGGTCTCTGTGATCAGAAGGGCATTCTGATGATCATACCGGCCTTTCCAGAAATTGTCGCCGGTCACCGATGTCCCGCGCATGACGCGGGGAGGACGGTCTGCCCAGGCGCTTTGAACTTGCCGCTTCACCGAGAACGATTGAGCAGGTCATGGATTTCTCCGAAAAGGCCTATGACTTCTGCCTGGGCCACGGGGCCGGGAAGAGGGAAGCCTATTATATTTCCCTGGCGGCTGAAGAGATGGCCGGCAATATCATCAAGCACGGCTTCTTCCGCGACGGCGGTCACCATACAATGGAGCTGAGGGTCATCCACAAAAAGAATTCATTCATGTTAAGGATCCGCGACAACAGCCATATCTTTGATCCGATCAAGAAGATGGCCGCTGTTTCCTCAATCAATGATCCTTCCAGATACATCGGCATCAAAATGGTCATGAAGATGGCGACAGATGTTGTCTACACATCCACGCTGAAGCTGAACAACCTGGTCATCCGGATCGACATGCCGGAAGAAAAACAGGTTCATGATCCCGATGATGAAGATGACTGATATTTAAAACTGAAATAATGCCGGTGACAGATTTGCTGCGGCCGGCTTTTTTCCCGCAGTTTCGGCAAACAGAGGGCTCAGAATGAGACCGCAGTTCATCAGACAGGATTATTTCAGTTTTTTGCGGTATGTTAATGATATGACAGTAATACTGAACAGTCTGACTGCGCTGATTCCTTTCCTTCTGCTGCTGCCCGCTGCCGGCACCGGTGATTTTTTCAATCCGGCTGAGCGCTCTGTCACTGTCCGTTACCGCGGCTTCTTCGCACTGACGGTGATCCTGCATCATATGGCGCAGAGGGTGAACGCGAAAGGGCTTCTGTGGATTTATTTCGACGCCGGGTTTCTGGCCGTCGCGATGTTTTTCTTCTACTCCGGCTTCGGTCTGATGAAAAAAGGAATCAGGCAGAGGGAAGGGTTCTTCAGGAAACGGGTTCCGCAGCTTCTGATTCCGTATGTCATTACAATGGCCGTTTACTGGATCCTGTATTGTCTGGCAGGTGACGTGAAGAGCCTTGCGTCGCTGTTAAGTGAGCACTTTCATAATGAGAGCGGTATTTCCTTCCTTTGGTATGTGTTCGCGTACCTGGCATGGATCCTGTTCCTTGGCATTTCCCTGCGGTTTATGAACAGAGACCGGCAGATTCTGTATGCCGCCTGTGGGTTCGCGCTCGGTTTTACGGGTTTCGGAGTGCTGGTGATCCCTGACTTTTTCTGGGTCTATGACACGGTGATCATGATACCGCTCGGCTGCGCCTGGGCATATTACGAAGACAGTATCATCAGCCGGATTCAGAACCATTACCGGACAGTCCTGACCGTGTCGCTTCTTCTCTTTTTCATATCCATGCCCGGACACTGGCATCCTGTGCTCAGGGTTCCTTCCTACATGATTTCATCCGCCGCCTTCATGGTCTTTCTGAATACTGTGACAATGAAACGGAAACCGCAGGGGAAAGTGCTGTCTTTTCTCGGCAGTATCTCCTATGAGATCTATCTTCTTCACGGCATCCCGGTCACATTCGGCAGATATTTCATTGCCAATGATGCGCTGTGGACGCTGGCGGTGCTCATCATTGCCGTGATCAGCGCTTATCTGATGCATATGCTGGCATCCGTGACATGGAAAAAACCTGTCTGAACAGTATGTTCAAAGCATTCCTGAAGCCGCACTGACTGCGGCTTTTGTCTTTCTTATGTTCTCCGCATGTCAGACCTCTGGCGTGCTATCATGAATATACCGGAACGGCGGA
>JAUNJW010000081.1 GCA_030533035.1 Erysipelotrichaceae bacterium | reverse complement strand
CAAAGTTATCGTCTTTCTGGGTGTAATACGATCCTGCCGACGGTGAGGAATCGACGACAACGCCCCATACCAGGGCATCGATCTGTTCCTGGGTCAGGTTGGACGGATCGCGGTTGGAGGAACGGGCAGTCACGCCCATGGCTTCAAGCGCCGCAATCGCGTCGTTGATCGGCATGCCCAGAATCGTATCCGGAATGATGACCGTCGGGAACCGTGAATACACCAGGGTGATATTCGAAGCCAGATCCGGTGAGAACAGTGTTCCCGGCTCAAGGCCTTCCTGGCGGACGATCGTTCCGGGCGGCTCGCTGCTTTCCTCGTCAACGACGGTGACTTTCATCAGCGGATAGTTCGAGGCGATGTATTCCTCGGCTTTGGAAATCGTCATTCCTTCTGCCGTGAAGTCTTCGATTCTGACGCCGATGCCGTTGGAGACGACGATTTTCACTTCGGTCTTTTCCTCCACCGGTTCACCGACAGCCGGTGAAGCGGAGATGATCAGGCCGCGCTCAACATCTTCGGTCAGCGTATATTCCACATTGATCGTATCCAGGGTCAGGTCCGCATCCGCACAGGCGTCGCGGGCATCCTGGATTGTCATTCCTTCTATATCGGGGACAGTTGTCATCCGCGGCCCGAAGCTGATGATTCCCGCCAGCATCAGGGCGATGATCACGGCGGCGGCTGCGACAACAGCGATGATGGCGATCAGCCATTTGGTCATGGTCGGCCGGGGCGGCTCTTCCTGACGGACGGTTTTCTTTTCCGGCTGCTTCGGCTGCTGGACCTGCTGTTTGTTTTCCGGCTGGCTCTGGCTGGGACGGGCCTTGTTCTGGTTCTGGGCCGGCGCCTGTTTTTCCTCCGGCTTTTCGATCACGAGCTTTTCCTCGTTTGCCCTTTCCGGACGCAGGCATGTCGAAAGGTCCTGCCACATTTCCTCGCAGTTGCGGTAGCGCTTCTTCGGGTCCTTGGCCGTTGCCCTGGTCACGATGTTTTCAATCGACTGGGGCACGGTCGGATTTGCCTCGCGGAGCGAAGGCATCGGGTCACGCATATGGCGCAGGGCCACCTGCACCGCCTGGTCAGCCTTGAACGGCACATCGCCGGCCAGCATTTCATAAAGAACGATGCCGAGGGCATAAATGTCCGACTGGGCGGAAGCCTGTTCACCCTTGGCAAGTTCCGGCGCCAGGTAATGAACGGAGCCCATGACATTGTTGGCCTGGGTCAGCTGCATGCTGCCCTTGGCGGTGGCGATGCCGAAGTCGAGGATCTTGACCGATCCGTCAGCCTTGACAATAACGTTCTGCGGCTTGATGTCACGGTGGATAATGCCGCGGCTGTGGGCTTCATAAACCGCTGAAGTCAGCTGCTTCATGATATCGACCGCTTCTTCTTTCAGTAACGGTCCCCGGGCCCGGATCACCTGCTTGAGGGTACGGCCGGGAACATATTCCATGACGATATAATGATGGCCCTTGTAATCGCCGACGTCATAGATTTCAACGATATTCGGATGGGCAAGCGCGGTGGCCGCCTGGGCTTCTCTTTCAAAGCGGAGAATGGAGACGGCGTCGGTGGAAAGGTCGGCCCTCAGGATCTTGATGGCGACTTCCCTGTTCAGAATGGTGTCAACACCACGAAAGACATCGGCCATACCACCCTGTCCGATGTGCTGTACTACTTCATATCTGTTGGCAATCACATTCTTTCTGCTCATTCGCTTTCTCCTGTAAAGTCAATGAGCACGATCGTCACATTGTCATATCCGCCGGCGTCCAGCGCAGCCTTGAGAAGGCGGCGGCTTCTCTGGGTCGGGTCCATTTCCTTTGAAAGGACAATGGCGGAAATCCTGTCCTCGTCCACATAGCCGTGCAGGCCGTCCGAGCACAGCAGGATGCCGCTGATTTTCTCATGGTGGACGTCAATGTCGGAGCGCACTGTCTCCCATACGCCGAGCGCGTTTGTCAGAACGTTGCGGCGCGGGAAATTGGCTGCTTCCTCAGGAGTCAGCTGGCCGTGCATCAGCATGTCATTGACAAGCGTGTGATCCATGGTGATCTGGTGCAGGGTCTGGGTGGGACTCCATGTGTAAGCTCTTGAGTCGCCGATATTCACGATAAAAATGCCGGTCTTTGTGATCAGGGCGCCGCACAGGGTTGTGCCCATGCCCTTAAGGCCCGGCCTCTTGACGCCGTATTCATAAATCAGGCTGTTGGCTGTGTCGACCTGCTTTGCGATCCAGTCCTTCACCTGTGACTCAGAGGTGAATCCTTCACATTCTGAAAAGACTTTTGAGAAATGGGAAACTGCCATCCGTGAGGCTATGTCGCCGCCGAGATTGCCGCCGATGCCGTCGGCGACAATGGCGAAAAGATCACCGCTGCGGCTGGTGGCGATCACGTAGCTGTCCTGGTTATTCTTGCGGACAAGACCTCTGTCCGTGATTCCGTAATACTTCATCCGTTCTGCCTGTTCCTCTCATGCTTGGCTCTCAGCTGTCCGCAGGCAGCGTCGATATCGTCGCCGTGCTTCTGGCGCAGCGTCGCCTTGACACCGTTCTTCATCAGAATGTCATAGAAATGCAGGGCTTTCTTTTCGTCCGCCGAGCGGAAGCCGTGCTCATCGACCTGGTTGTAGGGAATCAGGTTGACATAGGCGTTCATGCCGCGGATCAGATCAGCCAGTTTCTTCGCATGGGCGTCGGTGTCATTGACCTCATGCAGAAGGATATATTCGAATGTCAGCCGGCGGTGGTTGTCCTCGCTGTATTCCCTGAGGGCAGCCATCAGCTCATCCAGCGGATAAGCCCGGTCAACCGGCATCAGCTGACGTCTTAATTCATCATCAGGCGCGTGCAGGGAAATTGCCAGGTTGTACTGGTAATGGCCCGCCGCGAAGTCGCGGATCCTGGGGACGATGCCGCAGGTGGAGATTGTGATATGTCTTGCCCCGATGGCAAGGCCGTGGTCGGAGTTGATGATTTCGCAGAAGCGCATGACATTGTCATAGTTGTCAAACGGCTCGCCGGTTCCCATGACAACGATGTTGTCCACCCGGCCGCCGGTCTGGTCAAGCTCTTTCTGGACATACAGCACCTGGCCGACCATTTCCCCCGCTGTCAGGTCCCGCTGTTTTTTCAGCAGACCGGAAGCGCAGAATGTGCATCCCATGTTGCAGCCGACCTGGCTGGAGACGCATAAAGAGTCACCGAAATGAAAATGCATGAGCACTGCTTCCACCGACGCCCCGTCTTCCAGTTCAAAAAGGTATTTGACCGTCTTGTCTTTTGCGACCTGGCGGTCAATTTCCTTCAGAGGCGTCATGGAGTATTCTTCCCCGAGCTTTTCAGTAAGGGCTTTGGGAAGATCGCTCATGCAGTCAAACGATTCAGCGCGTTTTCTGTACAGCCATGTAAAAAGCTGCTTCGCGCGGTATGATTTCTGGCCGTGTTCAGCCAGCATTTGTTCCATCTGTGTGAGATTCAGATCATATATCGTACGCATACACGGAAATAATACCATATGGAAGCTGTTTTCCCTACCTGCTTTTTCAGCAAAAACCGCCTTCCGGGCCTGTGCGGGCGGCAAATATAAAAGGACACAGCCCATAAAATGTGCCGTATCCCCTGTGTTTCTGTCTAAATGCGCCTTAATGCGGCCATATAGAAGCCGTCGCTGTCATATTCATAGGGGAAAATCGTCTTTTCCTCAATAAGGCTGAAGTCCTCATGGTCCAGCAGGAACTTCTTCACCTGGTTCTCATTCTCCTTGCGGTTGAGGGTGCAGGTGCTGTAGACGAGGATCCCTTCCCTTTTCAGATACGCGCTGCAGGCTTCCAGGATCTGTTTCTGCACAGCGGTGATCTCATCGATGTCCTGCGGCTTGAGATGCCAGCGGATCTCCGGCTTATGGGACAGATCGCCGAGCCCGGAGCACGGCACGTCGAGAAGAATCCGGTCAAAGGATTCTTTTTCAAACAGGTCCGGTTCCGCCGCGTCCATGACTTTTGCGCTGACGATATCCGTTCCTGTCCTCAGCATCAGCTCATCGATCAGTTTTGCCCGGTGGGCATGCAGTTCGCCGGCAATGATTTCTCCCCTGTTTTCCATGAACATCGCCATTTCCTGGGTCTTGGTGCCGGGTGCCGCGCAGGCGTCGAGAACCCGCATGCCTGGTTGAGCCTTCAGCAGGCGCACCGTCTGCTGGGAACTGTAGTCCTGTATTACGACCTTTCCTTCACGGAAGGCGTCTGTTTTCTGAAGAACGCCATCATAGACAAAGCAGATGTCATCCCTGAAATGAAGGGACGGATCCTGCTCCATTTCCTGTTTTGTTGTTTTCAGGGTGTTGATCCGGCCGTAGGAAACCGCCTTCTGCTGGTCATGGGACATGATTTTCAGGGCTGTCTCTTCGCCGTAATGGGCCTTCCACATCCGGTAAATCCATTCCGGATGGCTGTATTTTTCAAACGGTTCCTGCGGTGTGACAAGTCCCTGCCCGATCACCCGCCGCAGGACGGCATTGACGAATTTCCCTTCATGCTTTCCGGCCATTTCAACCGCTTCGCTGACAGCCGCGTAGGACGGCACATCCATAAAGAAGATCTGGTAGATGCTCATGTCGAGCAGGACAGCCGTGCGCGGCTTCGCTTTTTTCGCGAACGGACGCCACTGTTCTTCCAGAAGTGAATAATTGCGGATGGTCCCGTAGACAACTTCCGCGATGAAAGCGGCGTCCCTGCCGTCCGCCTTCATTTTCCTCATCATCAGAGAGGCATATCCGTTTTCACAGAATACCCTGTACAGGATATCGAGGATGATTTCACGTGGTTCCATATGTCAGTCCAGATACATCGGGTTGATATCGATGCGGATTCCTTTCAGCAGATTGGGATTGGCGGCCATCATGTCCCTTAATGCCGCCCGCATTTCATCGAGGTTTCTGCCCTTGAGAATAATGCGGCTGCGGTACAGGTCATGGGTTTTCAGCAGTGAGATGACGCCGATCACCTTGAAGCTGCCTGTCAGCCCTTCCTTGAAAACCTGCGCCTTCTGCAGGGTTTCATCCTGTTTTACAGAGCTGAATGTCACGGCGATCATATATGTATAGGGAGGATACTGGCCGGAATGGCGGAAGTGCATTTCCTGGGTGAAGAACGCGTCATAGTCCTGGGCCGCGGCGGCTGTCACCGCGTAATGGTCCGGGTCAAACACCTGCATGACAACCTCGCCCGTCCTCTTTGAACGGCCGCTGCGGCCGCTTGCCTGCATGAGCAGGTCAAAGGTGGTTTCGCAGCTTCTGAAATCGGTTCTGGCCAGGCCGTCGTCGCCGTTGATGATGCCGACCAGCGTCACCAGGGCAAAATCAAGTCCCTTGGCGATCATCTGGGTGCCGAGAAGAATATCAGCCTCATGATCCGCGAAGGAGCGCAGGATCTTTTCATGGCTGTTTTTGCGGGAAGTCGTGTCGGCGTCCATTCTTAAAATGCGGGCAGACGGGAAGAAAGTCCTGACTTCCTGTTCCAGCTTTTCTGTCCCGAAGCCGTACGGCATAAAGCCCTCACGGCTGCCGCAGGACGGGCATGTCCGGGGCAGATATATTTCAGTCCCGCATGTGTGGCATTTGAGTTTTCCGGAATCCCTGTGCCAGCTCATGGCCAGGTCGCAGTGCGGACAGCGGATCACCTCGCCGCAATGGCGGCAGCGCAGTCTTGCGTGGTAGCCGCGCCGGTTCAGCAGCAGGATCACCTGCTCGTTTTTTTCCAGCCGCTCCGTGATCTTCTCTTTCAGCGCATCGGAAAGAATATAGGATTCCTGATTGCGGATGGACTGGCGCATCGGGACGATTGTCACCGAAGGCAGGGTCTGGTTGATGCGCTCGTCCATGACGATCAGGTGGTATACCTTTTTCAGTCCCCTGGCATATGACTCCAGGGTCGGCGTAGCCGAGGCAAGAATGAGCTTGCAGTGATTGTACTGCGCCCGGAAAACCGCCGCGTCACGGCAGTGGTAGCAGGGCTGGGAATCCTGCTTGTAGGATGAGTCATGTTCCTCGTCCATGACAATCAGGCCGAGATTTTCAAACGGCAGGAAAACCGCCGAGCGGGTGCCGACGACAACCGACGCCTCGCGGTTCATCACCATCCGGTACTGTTCATATTTCTCCTGCGGATTCAGGGAACTGTGATAAATGGCAAGCTTTGAGCCGAACCGGGCGGACACCCTTTCAATCATCTGCGGGGTCAGCGCGATTTCCGGCACCAGGATCAGCACCTGCCTGCCTTCATTGAGCACTTTTTCCGCCAGCTGCAGATAGATTTCCGTCTTGCCGGAGCCGGTCACGCCGCGCAGGAGATACACCGTGTCAGCCGAGGACTCAATTTCCTGAATGACTTTTTTCTGCAGATCTGTCAGCTGCGGTTTTTCATCCGTGCCGGCAGTGAATTTCACGGATCCCCTCTTCTCCTTTTCAAAGACGGTCACCGCGTTTTTTTCGACCAGCTGCCGGGCCTGGTTGGGGAATTCCTTCCTGAGATCGCTGTAAAGCAGCGGCTGGTGCTCCTGCACATACAGCCAGGCGCTCAGCTGCTTCGGGGTCAGATTTGTTTCCGTATCGCTGACGGAAACATATTTTTCCATGACGATCTTCCGCTCGCCGCCGGCCGGCTTCACCTTTGCCGGCAGCATCGCCGCGAAACAGGAAATCGCCGGGGACAGCGTCGTTTCCTTCATCCAGAGAGCCATCTCATACAGCTCGTCCGTGATCAGCGGCCGCTCATCGATGATTTCATCGATCATCCGCAGCTTCATGCCGAGCCTGCGCTCAATCTGCTGCCTCGTTTCCTCTGTATACGCGCAGTCACCGACAAAGGCGACCAGGCTCTTCACGCCGAAAACAGCCCTGACACGGCAGCCGCGCAGAACTTCGGTTTCCGACAGATATGTAAAGGTCTGGTCCAGTGTGCGCACCGGATGTTCGATCCAGCATTGAAGGATGTACATGATTTTCTCCGTTACTATTCTATCACGAGTGTTCAAAGCCCTGCATGATCCCGTGAATTTGTGCGATAATAATAAAAACGCGGAGGTATGATATGAACCTTTCTGAAATGGCCGCACGGGCCAAACAGGCCAGCCGCAGCCTGCGTGTCTTAAGCAATGAAGTGCGCAATAATGTACTGCGTGATTTCGCCTGGGGACTGGCTGAACAGGCCGACACAATCATCAGCGAGAACGCGCTCGACCTGAAGGAAGCGGAAGAAAACGGCATGTCAAAAGCCATGCTTGACAGACTGATGCTGAACAGAAGCCGCATCGACCAGATTGCCGAGGGCATCCTGCAGGTGGAACGTCTGGAAGACCCGCTCAACCGGGTGCTTGAAGAAAGAACCATCGACAGCGGAATCCATCTGAAGAAAGTCACTGTGCCCATCGGTGTCATCGGCATCATTTTCGAATCCAGGCCGAATGTCACAGCCGACTGCGCGGCGCTCTGCTTCAAGAGCGGCAATGCCTGTGTCCTCAAGGGCGGCAAGGAATCCTACCGTTCTTCCCTGGCAATCGTCAATGTCATGAAGGACGCCCTCAGAAAGCACGGCGTCAGCGAAGACGCCGTCATGCTGGCGGAAAAGCCCAGCCATGAGGAAACCCAGAAGTTCATGGAAGACAGAAACTCCGTCGACCTGCTGATTCCCCGCGGCGGCCGCAATCTGATCAGGGCGGTTGTCGAACACGCAAAGGTTCCGGTGATTGAAACCGGCGCCGGGATCTGTCACACTTATATTGACGATACAGCCGATCTCAAGATCGCGGAAAAAATCATCATCAACGCCAAGTGCTCAAGACCCTCGGTATGCAACGCGATGGAGACCCTGCTTGTCAGCAGCAGAATTGCGGAATTCTTCGTTCCCCATATCGTGTCTGTGCTGAAGGAGCACAATGTGCAGATCTATGGCGACGAAAGAGCCTGCGCCCTGGCAGAAGGTCTGTATCCGGGAACCGAGCAGAACTGGGCGACAGAATATGACGACCTGATCCTGAACCTTGTCATTGTCGACAATGTGCAGCAGGCCATCAGCCATATTGAAACCTTCGGCACCCACCACAGCGAATGCATCGTCACCGAAGACATTGACAATAAAAATGCCTTCTTCGCCGGAATTGACAGCGCCTGCCTTTACCACAACGCCTCAACAAGATTCACTGACGGCTTTGAGTTCGGACTCGGCGCCGAGATCGGTATTTCCACCCAGAAGCTTCACGCCAGGGGCCCGATGGGACTGCGTGAACTGACATCATATGCTTATCATCTTGAAGGAAAAGGAGAAATCAGATGAGAACCCATAAAAAATATCTTCTCGGTCTGGTCGGCTGCGGCCATATGGGAATGGCCATCGCCCGCGGCGCTGTTGCCAGAGAATACCTCGAGCGCAGAAACATCTGCGTTTATGATCCAAACGAAGAAGTGCTCAGAAAATGTGAAGTCGAAGGCTTTGCCGTCATGGAA
>JAUNJW010000287.1 GCA_030533035.1 Erysipelotrichaceae bacterium | reverse complement strand
CTTCGCGCTTGCCAGCAGATCAACTATGGTGCTGCCCGAAATGCACAGGGTGTTAATATTGCAGGCGTCGCCGCTGAAGTGGATCCTGTTCTTCCTGTCGAGAAGACAGATGGAACCGGGCGTATGGCCGGGGGTAAAGAAGATCTCAAGCTTCCTGTCACCCAGTTCAATCACATCGCCTTCATCCACCGTGACAAATTCCGGAACGCTCTTCCATTCGCGCACCTGGGAAGGGGAGAACTCATAGGCTTCATCCCGGTCCATGGAATGCAGGGTTACGGCATAGCCGAGCCTTTCTTTATGGCTCAGGCTCTTTGCCATCCCGATGTCATTTTTATGGATCATGACCTTTTCAAACTGGTCCATGCCGCCGGCATGGTCGACATGGCCATGGGTCAGGATGACATCATAAGGCTTGTCAGTCAGCTGTTTCACCAGTCCTTTGAGATCGAATGTGCCAGTGCCGGTATCGATCAGAAGGGCTCTTTCCTTTCCGATGACAAGATACATCGCATCCATGCCGAATTCATTGATGCAGTATGTGTTTTTCGCGATTTCAATGACAAAGGGTTTCTTGATTGACATGATTCAGTTCTCACTTTCTGTAACGCAGGCAATCCTGCGGAGGATCAGAATTCAAAAGTCTGTGAAATGGAGCTGACGAGGGCACTGACAGCCTGTTCATTGAGGCTGCCCTCGGATGTGATGGAATAGCTGAATTCGCTGTCATTCCAGATCACGGTGTGAATGTCTTCACCGCTGCCTTTGACAGTGACGGTCAGATCGCCGTAGCTGAGTTCCCTGACATCGGGCCAGTCATTGTAATCGCCTGAGATATCCTCATCGCCGACACCCTTGCGCAGGCAGATTTCGCCGCCCTCATCCTGGAAGGTGACCTGGATGATCTTCAGTTCATCAGATGCCATGTAGGAAATATCAGCGCCGTTGTAGAGGTCCACCACCGGCAGGCTGAATTCAAAGCCGACAGCTTCCTGGGCTTCATCGATTCTCTCAACTGTGTGCCAGGGGTTGGCCATTGAGGTGCTTTCTTCCTCCGGCTGGGAATCCTGGATTTCAAGGATCGAGCAGTTGCCTTCGAGATCTTCGTAAATCACGACGATCGCTTCACGCTTTTCAGCTCCCGGAACAACCGTCTGCGCTTCGCAGAGGAATTTATAGTTGGTGCCGCTGACAAGCTGAGTCTCCAGCAGTTTGACAGGTGTATAGCCGACGCCGGTGAAGCCTTCCATGGCTTTGTCGAATTTCGCCTGCAGTTCGTCAGTGATTGTTCCGTCCTCAGCTTCTGTCCAGCCGCCGACGATTTCTTTTTCGCCTTCGGGCGCGGAAGCGGAGCAGGCAGCCATACTGAATGCCAGTCCTGCGGCAAACATGAGTTTCATCAGTTTATTCATAAAGCAAACCTCCTTAAGGTCTCCTTCATCATGCCTTAACTTTTTTGAAAAGAGAAGTATTCAGACAGGAAAATTAAAGATTTTGCGTTGAAAAACAAAAGGAAGCCCTGATCGGAATCAGCAGCTTCCATAAGAGTTTTAACGTTCTTTTCCAAGGAAGAACAGGCCGAGCATGCCGGGACCGACATGGGCGCCGGAGAAGGGTTCGTGGGCGCAGATGGTAATATCAGCGTCCGGGGTGATTTCCAGAATCAGTCCCTTCAGGGTTTCCGCGTCCTCAATGCAGTCGCCATGTGAAATATAAATCTTCGGCGCTTTGAGATCCATATGCTTCTCATTGTATTTGGCGGCGAGCATCCTGATGGATTTCTTCCTGCCGTGGCTTGTCGCGCAGGAGACGATATGGCCGGTGTGGTCGCCATAGAGAATCGGTTTGATCCGCAGGGTTGTGCCGATCAGCGCTGTGGCGCCGGAGACTCTTCCGGTTCTCTTCAGGAAATTCAGGTCATCGACGGTGAAGTACTGGCAGCAGTGGGGCACCATGTCATCGAGGATCTTCGCGGCTTCACGGACGTCAGTTCCTTCCCTTGAAAGCTCTGCCGCCTTAATCGCCAGCATGCCGTTGCCGAAACCGCAGCCATGGGAATCGACGATATGGATAAACCGTTCCGGATATTCCTCCATCAGCTGGGAAGCGGCTGAGCAGGCGGCGTTGTAGGTGCCGGAGATGCCGGAACTCATGGCGACATAGACAATGTCCGTCCCTTCTTTGAGAAGGGGTTCAAAGTGATCCAGGAAGAGCGCTGTATTCAGAAGGCTTGTCTTGACACTGACGCCGTTTCTGAGTCCTTCATAATAGGCATGGACATCGAAATTCTCAATGTCTCCTTCATAGACGGCCGGTTCGCCGTTGATTGTATAACCGCTCGGAAGAAGCGTGATTCCGTTCAGGAGTGAACCCGGAAGATTCGCGGTTCCGTCCGCAAAAACTGCAAATGACATAATAAACCTCCAACAGAAATTGTACTCCAAAATTCAGAAAGGATGCCATTTTTCCATGTGACACCCGGGCGGAAACTGTCTCAGTTTTCAAGAATATTTCCTGCTGAGTAGAGAACCGCATTACCGGCGACTGTCACTCTGTCACCGTTCAGTGACGTATAAAGAATACCCGTACGCTCCGATGCCTGGAAACAGGTGAGGCTGTCTTTGCCAAGCTTCTGACACCAGCAGGGCGTGATCATACAGTGGGTGCTTCCGGTCACCGGATCTTCAGGGATCGCGAGCTTTGGCGCAAAGACACGGCTGACGCAGTCATATTTTTCATCATCCGAAGGA
>JAUNJW010000080.1 GCA_030533035.1 Erysipelotrichaceae bacterium | reverse complement strand
AGGGCAGTCAGGATGGCAGGACTCAAAAACCGCAGCGGGAAAACAGCGGAAGAGATCCTGAAGATTAAAACAGCTGAAAACAGGAAAAACAGAATCCCGCAGCTTCATGATCCCGCCATGATCATTGATCTGATCCAGATTGACGGATTTCCTGTCATGCGGATGATCCACAGGCAGAAAACAGACAGGGCAACCCTTTTCATCATCGGCGGCGGGATGGTCACTCCGCCCCGGCCTGGATCAATCAGAAAAGCCCTGAAATCCGCGAAGCAGACAGGCTGCGACGTCTATGTGCCGTATTATCCGCTGTGCAAGGAATATCCGGTAACCAGGGCGTATCAGATGATCCACAGCACCTATCTGAAAATGCTGCAGAATTACAGTCCGGAAAACATTTCCGTTCTCGGGACTTCCTCCGGCGGCAATCTTGCCCTCGGCATGATTCCCTATATCAACGCAGAG
Source organism: Erysipelotrichaceae bacterium (assembly GCA_030533035.1). Lineage (GTDB taxonomy): Bacteria > Bacillota_I > Bacilli_A > Erysipelotrichales > Erysipelotrichaceae > Bulleidia. The sequence goes on along the minus strand of JAUNJW010000080.1, from coordinate 8,151 downwards.
CACCCGGAAGTGCCGAAGCCGGCCTATATCCTTGCCATCTCGCCGGGCACCTGCGTCAGCAGCGAAGAGGAAAGAAAAGCGGTCGGAGCCCTCGATGAAAAAGACGTCGCTATTTCCGCGGAATACATGTTCACCGCCGAAGAGATCCTGCGCCATGGCGAAACGGACATCCCGGAATACATGATCTTCCTGCAGAAGGGCGATTTCACGTATGACGGAAAGATCACGCTCATATACGGCAGCGATGAATGCCTTTACGGCTTTGCGCCTTCCTTTGAAAGGGCGTTTGCGAAGTATCATGCCCGGTATGACCTGATCGTCGGTGAGGGCATGTTCCACTGCTGGCCGGTCTTCCCGGTGGTCAAAGAGGCCAGACAGGGCTGGGATCTGATGATCCGGCTGATCAGAACCCACGGAAGGAGGGAAGAAGAATGAAATATACAGGCATGGCGCCGGGCATGTGGGCCCTGTTCGCGCATTCTTTCAGAAAACAGCTGACAGAAGTGTTCGCGTATGATCCTGCCGCCGCAAAGCGGATCACCCGGAAAGCCCATGGCGAATACCGGAAAATCATTGCCGGCATTCCTGAATTTGAAAAAGGCGACCGCTTTAAAATGAACATTGTCAGCTGCGCGATGCTGACGGCGTTTGTGCTGAGTATGGACACAAGGCCGGATGTGCGCCGGCTGACAGACTATTACCGGCAGGCGATGATGATCCCGCCGATGAAACTGTTCTGCCGGCTGTCCGCCGCTTCCAAATTCACGGAAAAGGACGTCAACGGCATGCGGAAAACAGCGGCTTTCCGGGCAGCCGACAGAAATCCGTATTCCTGGAACATGGAGTTTCTTCCCTACAGCGATGACAGCGGCTACGAGGTAAGATTCAGCAATTGCGGTATCTGCACGCTCATGAAGCAGTACGGTCTCTTTGACCTGGTGTCGGCCATGTGCAGCCTGGATTACACCATGAGCGAAGCCGGCGGCGCCAGTATATTCAGAAGGCAGCATACCCTGGCCGCAGGCGGCCCTTACTGCGATTGCGGCTATGTGAAAAAGGTTAAATAACAGATCCATTCACTCCCTGCTACAATACTGATTGAGAAGGGGGTGTTTTTTATGGCTGGAAAACAGTTTGTCAACAGCGTCATCATTGACTGGAACAGGATCAGCCCGGATTCCTATACCCGGCAGATCGAAGCGCTCCGCGGCCTGGATGAGCTGTGCCTGAATTCACCGGTGACCTTCTTTTCCGGTGAAAACGGAACCGGCAAATCCACGCTTCTGGAAGCCATTGCGGTCGCCTGGGGCTTCAATCCCGAAGGCGGCACAAAGAACTACAGCTTCTCCACCCATGACTCCCATTCAGATCTTTTTGAGGGCATCCGCCTGAACAAAGGCGCACGCCGGCCGAAAGGCGGCTATTTCCTCAGGGCGGAAAGTTTCTACAATGTCGCCACCAAGGAGGAGGAATACGCGAAGGATGATCCCCGCGGCATCCATATGGATTTCCATCTGCAGTCGCATGGCGAAAGCTTCCTCGCAGCCGCCCAGAATTACTTTAACGGCAGCGGTTTTTACCTGCTTGACGAACCGGAGGCCGCGCTTTCCCCGCAGCGCCAGCTGACCCTGCTGGTTGAAATCGCCGGATGCGTGAAGGAAGGGGCGCAGTTTATCATCGTTACCCACTCGCCGGTGCTGCTGGCGTATCCGGACGCCGAAATCCTCAGCTTTGACGATGGCCCCGTCCATCCGGTCAGCTATGAGGAAACCGGCAGCTACAGAATTTATTCCATGTTTATGAACGGAAGGGAAAGAATTCTCCGTCATCTGCTCGATGAAGCAGAATAAGACGCATTTTCCAAAGGAAACCGGATGCCCGCGCACTGATTGCGGGCTTTTTAAATTAACCGGCCAAAAAGACGGATTATCCGCTATAATGTGTGTTAGTTATTTATAACTAACTGATAAGGAGCGGACATGGGACTACTGAAAAACTTCTTCTCACAGACAAAAAAACCGGAAGGATTTCTGGGAAAGCTGATGGTAAACGGAATGAATTCAGGCCACGCGAAACTTGGCGACTGGGGCATGGAGAGACTTCCCCGCACGGAAGTGAGGCAGGCAGCCGATTTCGGCTGCGGCGGCGGCCGCAATGTGGAAAAGCTTCTGGAACGATATCCTGAAGCCTGCGTGACCGGCGCCGATTACTCTGAGCTTTCCGTGCAGACTTCAAAAAAACACAACGCGGACGCAATCGCGAAGGGCAGATGCCGGATCGTCCGGGCGGATGTTTCCGGCCTGAAATTCAAACCGGAAACCTTTGACCTTGCGACGGCTTTTGAAACCATTTACTTCTGGCCGGGCCTTGCCCGCTGTTTCAGGGAGATTGCGAAGGTTCTCAAAGAAGGAGGATACTTCCTGGCTGTCAATGAGTCAGACGGACTGGATCCGGCAGCGAAGAAATTCGAAAAGATCATCGACGGCATGACCCTGTATACAAAAGAAGAAATCACAGCGGCAATGGAAGAGGCCGGGTTTGAAATCATATACTGCGAACATCATCCGAAGAAACCCTGGCTGCGGATTCTCGCCCGCAAAAAAAGCAATTCATAAATAAACCGGAGGAGATTGAAAACAATGACTGAAAACAGAAAAGCTGATTACAGCAACTGGATTCCCGACAGTATGATTTACGGGATGGCGGCCGGCACGGCAGCCTTCGCGGCCGCGGCGCTTGTTTCCGGCAAAGTGCTGAAAAACGGAAAGCCGCTGCTGAGAACATGCGTGAAAACAGGCCTGACCCTCGGCGCCGCCGGCTTCGGCGCGTTCGGATTATGGTGTGTTTACGCCAAAAACCAGTTTTCCTATGACGGGACAAGAAGACTTTCAAAGCAGATCATCGAGGGAACTGCCGGTTACATCAGCGGCATCCCGGAAGGCGGGAAAATCCTCGACGTCGGCTGCGGATCAGGTGCCCTGGCCATTGCCTGCGCCAAGCGCAATCCGGGCGCGAAAGTCACCGGCATCGATACCTGGGGCCCCGAATACAGCAATTTCTCAAAGCAGAAATGTGAAGACAACGCTGCCGCCGAAGGCGTGAATAATACAGAATTCCGCAGAGGCAATGCCGTTCATCTGGATTTCGCGGATGAAACCTTCGACGCCGTCACCAGCAACTATGTCTACCACAACATCGCCGGACACAATAAGCAGAAGCTGCTGCGGGAAACCCTGCGGACACTGAAGAAGGGCGGCGTCTTCGCCATCCATGACATCATGTCCAGGCAGCGCTATGGTGATATGGGGAAATTCATGGACCAGCTGCGGCAGGAAGGATATGAACACGTGGAAATGATCCCGACGGACCGGGGAAAGTTCATGACGGAAAAAGAAGCGGCGGTGCTGATGCTGAAAGGCTCGGCCATCCTGTACGGAAAGAAATAACAGGAAGTCCATGCAAAGAAAAAACGGATCAATCCGTTTTTCTTTTTCTCAGGCGGCCGGCGCGTACCAGTGCGGCGCCCGGCCCGTAAAGGAGGCGATATTTCTGACTGCGGATGAAATCAGCGTGATCAGCTGCCGGTAGACGGCTCCGTATTTGGAGCCCAGCGCGGCTTCGATACTGTCGAACATGATGCCGGAACGTCTTTTTTCCAGAAGTGATGCGGCGTCCGGTGATTCGGAAGTGATGATGCGTGAGATGGATGATTCATTGACTTCTATGGACAGTTCATCCGCTATGGCGGAATCCCAGCTGACATTCAGAAATACTTTCGCCTCGCCGTCAATGACGACCGCTTCGCCCGAGACTACAGCGTCCTGGGATCCTTCGCGCAGGTCCAGACGCATTGAGAGAATTCTTTTTTCCATGATGACGCTCCTGATACTGATGCCAAGTATATCTGACGTCTGTGTAAAAAACGTGAAGAACGGATGAATAATCTTTCATTAATTTTTTTCGCGCGAAACTTTCCGGATCAAGGAAAAATGACAGAAATCACTTGTGCACGCAGGACAGAAACGCGTAGGACATAAAGGTGTCCGAAGGCGTAAAAGGCAGTCAGTGCCGCTGTGGAAAAAGACAGACTGACAGATAATCTTCAGACGTTTCCGCACCGGATGCGCAGATGTGAATAAGATGGATGACATTTCGCGGACAATAGTCATCCATTAAAGGACAGTTATTACTTTTAATGCGTAAAGTTGTATTTTTAGTTAAGCTTTTTCATCAACTTTATAGTATTATTAGATGAGCTGTGAGACAGAAATGCTGCAGCGTGAATAGAATACACAGAGGGGTTCAATATGGATTGGAAAACATTACCTGGATTTGAAGAGAAGTTTGCAAGAATCACAATCAAGCCGCACAACACATTCGGCGGCAAAGTTGTGGAAGTGCTCTACGGTGCACAGGATGAGAACGGAAATCCCGTTCAGCCGAAGGAAGTAGGCGTCGACGGATGCGGCCGCTGGTACGGCGTTGACAACGACGGCGAAACTACAATGTATGTCTGGACACATCCGGCATGCGACGGCGGTCAGACTGAATACGGCACAGAGGCAGGAGAAGGCGCTCTTGAGGCAATGGAAAACGATGTCCGTGCGAAGCTCGCTGTCTGCCGCAAGGCTGAAGATGTCACAAGAAGCTCCGGCACAACCGAAGACATGATCAACGCTGTCAAGGCTGAATGGGAAGCGATCAAGAACTGGGGCACACCGAAGGAAAAGGAATATACAGAACGTTTCGAAAAGGCTCTGTCCTCCTTCACCGAAAGACTCGAAAGATACAAGGCCAACGCTGAAGAAAAGGCAAAGCTCGCCGCTGAAGCAGCTGAACTGGCCGTTTCCACAGAATGGAAGAAGACTCAGGAAGCCTTCCGCAATCTGCAGGACGAATGGCAGGAAATCGGCTCCGCCGGTGACCAGGACGACGCTCTCTGGGAGCAGTTCTCCGCCGCCAGAAAGCAGTTCAACGAAGCCCGCAGAAATTACTTCGACAACCTCGATGAAATGCGCTCAAAGGCAGAAGAGACAAAGAAGAAGCTGATCGAAGAAGCAGGTCAGGTTCTCGCCGGCGTCAAGAACTGGAAACAGGCCGGTGACAAGATGAACGATCTCATGAATTCCTGGAAAGCAGCCGGCAGCTCCGGCCGTGACAAGGATGATGACCTGTGGGCTCAGTTCAACGGCATCAGAAGAGAATTCTTCGAAAAGAGACAGGCATTCTTCGATGAGAGAAACGCCCTGAGAAAGAGCGCTGTCGAAGCCAAGAAGGCCCTGATCGCCAAGGCACAGGAAATTGTCGACCAGAACAACTTCTCCAAGGAAATCACAGAGAAGATGAAGGAACTCGACAAGGAATGGAAGGCCGCAGGCAATGCCGGCAAGGAAGAGAATGACAAGCTCTGGGATGCCTTCAAGGCAGTCAAGGAAGTCTTCTGGAATGCCAAGCATGAAGACAGTCTGAACCGTTTCCGTGAGATCATCGAAAGAAAGCAGAATTCCATCAAGACAATCCGCGCTGAAGTTGAAAGACTCGGCGAACAGGAATTCGAGACGGAAGACTACACAAAGATCCGCGGCATCCAGACAAGAATCGAAGAAAAGAAGCAGACAATCGAGAAGCTTCAGGAAGAGATCAAGGATCTCGAAGCAAAGATCGCTGAATAAGCGCTTTACAGGGAACACCGCACGGTGTTCCTTTTTTGTGTCCGCACAGCAGGCAAGGCCGTCCTTTTCCTGCTACAATGAAACAGGAAAGAGGGCAATTCCCTCAATGAAGCAGTCAGTGACTGCCGGAGAAAAATAATGGGTACATACATGCAGGAATATATGGACAAGCTGCGCACACCTGCGGAGGCGGTTCAGATTGTCAAAAGCGGCGACTGGGTGGATTACTGCACCAACGTCTGCTTTCCGACGCTTCTCGACGAGGCGCTTTCAAAACGAAGGGACGAACTCTTCGACGTCAAAATCCGCGGCAATCTTGCCTTCGGACCGGTCATGACCGCCGAGTGCGATCCTTCCCGCGAACATTTCATCTACAATTCCTGGCACTGCTCCGCCTATGAAAGAAAACTGGCCGACCGCGGATTATGCAATTACATCCCGATGATCTTCCGCAACGTGGTCCCGTATTACCGCCACTTCCTGACGGTCAACGTGGCGATGATGTGCGTGACGCCGATGGACAGGCACGGCTATTTCAATCTGTCCTGCGCGACCGGGGTGGCCAAGGGCATCCTCGACAAGGCGGAGGTCGTCATCCTTGAAATCAATGAACGGCTGCCGAAGATTTACGGCGGCTTCGGCGAAAGCATCCATATCAGCGAGGTCGATTATATCGTCGAAGGGGAGCACGGGCCGCTGCCGCAGCTGCCGATCCCCGAGGCGAAAGAGACGGATATAAAAATCGCCGGCCATGTCCTGCCGTTTATCAAGGACGGCTCGACGCTGCAGCTGGGCATCGGCGCCCTGCCCAACGTGGTCGGAAAGATGCTCTGCGATTCTGACCTGAAGGATCTCGGCATGCATACAGAGCTCTGCGGCGACGCGTATTACGAGCTGTTCAAAGCGGGAAAGCTCACCAACAAACGGAAAACCTACCAGCCCGACAAGGGCGTGACCGGCATGGTGTTCGGCTCGCAGACCCTCTATGACTGGGTGGATGAAAATCCCGCCGTCATCGTTGAGCCGCTTGAATTCGTCAACGCCGCCGAAGTCATCGCCCTGCAGGAAAACATGGTCGCCATCAACAACTGCATCTCGATCGACCTGTACGGCCAGACCGGAGCCGAGAGCGCCGGCTTCCGCCACATCAGCGGCACCGGCGGCCAGCTTGATTACCTGACCGGGGCGGCGATGTCCCGCGGCGGCAAGGCCTTTGCCTGCATGACCTCCACTTTTACGGATAAGGAAGGAAAGGTGCATTCCCGCATTGTTCCGTATTTCAAAGGGGACATTGTCACGATCCCGCGCAGCCAGGATCATTTTGTCGTCACGGAATACGGCGCCGTCAACCTGGCCGGCCGCTCGACATGGGAGAGGGCGGAGATGCTGATCTCCATTGCCCATCCCGATTTCCGCGAAGAGCTGATTGAAGCCGCTGAAAAGCAGGGCATCTGGCGCAAAGGCAGAAGAATCAGCCTGGAGTCGCTGTGACTTTTCTGTTTTGCAGAGCCTGCTATAATAATGGCCGGAGGTGCCTATGATCACAGTCAGACACATCACGAAAATTGACGAACTCGGGCCGATCATCTTTGATCAGACCCTGGAGAAAGACCTGCACCGGTTCCGCTCAGGCAGTCTGTACAAAGGTCTCAACAACGAGAAATGGGAACTGACCACCAGCCTTTACCGCAACTGCGGGGCCAAGAAAAACGAGCTGGAAAGCATAATACTGAGAAGCTTTACCAAATACGCGTCCTTTGAGGATCCCCTGCTGAAAAATTCCGTCTGGCGGCAGCTGATTATCGGCCAGCACCATGGCCTGCCGACAAGAATGCTCGACTGGACTTACTCGCCGTTGATCGGCCTGCATTTCGCCACCAGCGTCGAACCGGAAAAGCTCGGCATCCGCAACGCCGTTCTCTGGAAGATCGACGCCGATGAGCTCAACGCCAAGCTGCCCGACAAATACAGAAGGGTGCTGGCCCAGGACAGAGCCCATATGTTTACGGTGGAGATGCTGCAGAGGTGCACCGGTTCCCTGACCGAGTACGATCTTGACATGCAGGACCACGCGATGGTTCTGATGGAACCGCCGTCGATTGACCAGCGCATTATCAACCAGTATGCCAATTTCGCGATTATCCCGAGGGAAATCGAAAGACCGGACGGAACCCGCACGATTGAGCAGTATCTCAATGACAACACGGAGAATACCGTCAAATACATCATCGACAAGTCGCTGATCTGGCGGATCAGGGATATGCTCGACCAGATGAATGTCAATGAAAGAATCACATATCCGGGTCTTGACGGCCTGTCCCAGTGGCTCAAGCGCCATTACTATGTAACCTCGGGGTAATTCCCGGTCTGAAACGAAAAAATGGATTCAGGGCGAATCCATTTTTTGTCCGGTTTTCCAGAGATTATTTTCTCTTCATTGTCAGACCGTACACAGCGCCGATTGTGCCGCCGATGATCT
>JAUNJW010000079.1 GCA_030533035.1 Erysipelotrichaceae bacterium | reverse complement strand
CCGATAAAGTTTACAAGAGCAAGTCCCCTGCCCTGAACAGAGGATTCAACTCACTCAGGAATCGTTCCACAAAGCTCAGCAGCCCGCAGAAGAGAGGCGTCTGCACCCGTGTCGGTACAATGACACCGAAGAAGCCGAACTCCGCGCTGCGTAAGTACGCCCGTGTACGTCTGTCCAACGGTATGGAAGTCACCGCTTATATCCCCGGTGTCGGCCACAACCTGCAGGAACACTCCGTCGTCATGATCAGAGGCGGCCGTGTCAAGGACCTCCCTGGTGTCCGTTACCACATCATCCGCGGTACTCTCGACTGCGCAGGTGTCTCCGACCGCGGTCAGAGCCGTTCCCTGTACGGTGCAAAGAGACCGAAGAAAGCAAAGAAGTAATAGGGAGGAGAAGAGAACATGCCAAGAAAAGGTTATATAGCTAAGCGCGAAGTTTTACCTGATCCGGTCTATAACTCAAAGCTGGTCACAAAACTCATCAACAAAATCATGATCGATGGCAAGAAGGGCACAGCCCAGACAATCCTCTATGATGCATTCGCAATCATCGAGAAGCAGACTGGCCAGCCCGCCATGGAAGTATTTGAAAAGGCACTCGGCAACGTTATGCCCGTGCTCGAACTCAAGGTCCGCCGTGTCGGCGGTGCCAACTATCAGGTACCGGTTGAAGTCAGTGCTGAAAGAAAGCTGACTCTGGCCCTCAGATGGATCGTCAACTTCTCCAGAAGCCGTCACGAACCGACAATGGAAAGAAGACTTGCCGCTGAGCTCATGGACGCAGCCAATGGTACAGGCGCATCCGTCAAGAGAAAGGAAGACACTCACAAGATGGCAGAAGCAAACAAGGCGTTTGCTCACTATCGCTGGTAATTTCTTTCCGACCCATTTTCTACAGTTACTCATAAGGAAAGGAGCGATTTATGCCTAGAGAGTTTCCTTTAGACAAAGTACGTAATATCGGTATTATGGCTCACATCGATGCCGGCAAGACAACGACAACAGAGCGTATCCTTTATTACACAGGCAAGATATACAAGATTGGTGAAACACATGACGGTGCTTCCCAGATGGACTGGATGGCCCAGGAACAGGAGCGTGGTATCACAATCACTTCCGCCGCCACAACATGCCACTGGAAAGACTGCCAGATCAATATCATCGACACCCCGGGCCACGTCGACTTCACTGCTGAAGTAGAACGTTCCCTGCGTGTCCTTGACGGTGCCGTCACAGTCCTTGACTCCAAGGCCGGTGTGGAACCGCAGACAGAAACAGTCTGGAGACAGGCTACTGAATACAGAGTCCCGCGTATCGTATTCTCCAACAAGATGGATGCGACAGGCGCCGACTTTGACATGTCAGTCGCTTCCATCGGAAACAGACTCGGTGCCAAGGCAGCTGCCATCCAGATGCCGATCGGCGCAGAGGCAAGCTTCCGCGGAATTATTGACCTGGTTGAGATGAAGCAGTACATGTACGAGAACGATCTCGGTACAGATATCAAAGTTACAGAGATTGCCGCCCAGTATCAGGAGAAGGCAGCTGAAATGCGCCAGACCATGCTGGAAGCGATCGCTGACTATGATGATGAAGTCATGATGAAGGTCCTTGAAGGGGAAGAGCCCACAGTCGAAGAAATCAAGAGAGCAATCAGAGCAGGCGTTCTGACAGCTGAATTCTTCCCTGTCATGTGCGGTTCCGCTTATAAGAACAAGGGTGTGCAGCTGATGCTGGACGCAGTTGTTGAATACCTTCCGGCTCCTACAGACGTACCTTCCATCAAAGGCCATCTCGAAGACGGAACAGAAGCTGAACGTATTCCCTCTGACGACGAACCCTTCGCAGCTCTTGCGTTCAAGGTCGCGACCGATCCATTCGTCGGAAGACTGACTTATTTCCGCGTCTATTCCGGTATTGCCACAGCAGGAAGCTATGTTCTCAACGCTTCCAAGGACAAGAGAGAAAGATTCGGAAGACTGGTCCGTATGCACGCTAACCACCGTGCTGACGTTGATGAAGTCTACGCAGGCGATATCGCCGGCGCTGTCGGTCTGAAGAATACAACAACGGGTGATACACTCTGTGACGAAAATCACGCAATCATCCTTGAATCCATGGTTTTCCCGGAACCGGTTATCCAGATGTCTGTCGAGCCCAGAACAAAGGGCGACGCCCAGAAGATGGACGCAGCTCTGGCCAAGCTGGCCGAGGAAGATCCTACATTCCGTACATATACAGATGAAGAAACCGGCCAGACAATCATTGCCGGCGTCGGTGAACTTCAGCTGGATATCATCATGGACCGTATGAAGAGAGAGTTCAAAGTCGAAGCCACAGCTGGTGCGCCTCAGGTTGCTTACCGTGAGACAATCCGCAGAGAAGGCGAGGCAGAAGGCCGCTTCATCCGTCAGTCCGGCGGTCACGGTCAGTATGGTGACGTATGGATCAGATTCTTCCCGAACCCCGGCAAGGGCTTCGAGTTTGAAGATCAGACAGTCGGCGGATCCGTTCCGAAGGAATTCATCCGTCCGACACAGCAGGGTCTTGAAGAGGCTCTGAACAACGGTCTTGTTGCAGGCTATCCTGTTGTTGATATCAAAGCGGTTCTGTTTGACGGAAGCTACCATGATGTCGACTCCAGTGAACAGGCATACAAGATCGCCGCTTCCCTGGCTCTCAAGGAAGCTGCCAAAATCTGTGATCCGGCAATTCTCGAACCGGTCATGGCTGTTGATATCACTGCCCCTGCCGAGTATCTCGGTGCTGTCATGGGCGACGTCACAAAGCGCCGCGGACAGATCCGTGAACAGGAAGAGACAGGCAATGCGATCAAGGTCAAGGCATTCATCCCGTTAGCGAACATGTTCGGCTATGTTACCGACCTGCGTTCATTCACACAGGGCCGCGGAACATACATGATGACAATGGATCACTACGAGGAAGTACCGAAGAATATTGCCAAGGAAATCATAGAAAAAAACACAACCGGTGCAAGCAAGTAATTATTGCATTAAGGTAGTAAGTCCGCTAAAATGATGGCAGACTGAAAATAAATCAGGAGGAAAACAAAAATGGCAAAGGAAAAGTTTGACCGATCCCTCGAGCATGTCAATATTGGCACGATCGGTCACGTAGACCACGGCAAAACAACTCTGACAGCAGCGATCACAAAGTATCTTGCTGAGCATCCCGAGGCTGGTAAGGCTAAGTTCGAAGCTTATGACAAGATCGACGGCGCTCCTGAAGAAAAGGCTCGTGGTATCACAATCAACACAGCACACGTTGAATACCAGACACTGACAAGACACTATGCACACGTTGACTGCCCAGGCCACGCTGACTACATCAAGAACATGATCACTGGTGCAGCTCAGATGGACGGCGCTATCCTCGTCGTTGCAGCATCCGACGGACCGATGCCCCAGACACGTGAGCACATCCTGCTCTCCCGTCAGGTTGGCGTTCCCAAGATGGTTGTTTATCTGAACAAGTGCGACCAGGTCGATGACGAAGAACTGATCGACCTCGTTGAAATGGAAGTTCGCGAACTTCTCGATGAATATGGTTTCGAAGGCGATGACACTCCGATCATCCGCGGTTCTGCTTTCGGCGCTCTGAACGGCGATCCGAAGTGGACTCCTTCCATCAAGGAACTGCTCGATGCAGTTGACACTTGGATTCCTACTCCTCCGCATGAATTCGACAAGCCGTTCCTCATGGCTGTTGAAGACGTCTTCACAATCACAGGCCGCGGCACAGTCGCTACAGGCCGTGTTGAGCGTGGTAAACTGACTCTCAACGACCAGGTCGAAATCGTCGGTCTCAAGGACACACGTTCCACAGTCGTTACAGGTATCGAAATGTTCCGTAAGATGCTTGACTTCGCTCAGGCAGGCGACAACATCGGTGCTCTGCTCCGTGGTGTCAACCGTGACGAAATCGAGCGTGGACAGGTTCTCGCTAAGCCGGGTTCCGTTACTCCGCACACAAAGTTCAAGGCACAGGTTTACGTTCTGAAGAAGGAAGAAGGCGGCCGTCACACACCGTTCGTCTCCAACTACCGTCCTCAGTTCTACTTCCGTACAACAGACGTTACAGGCATCATCACTCTTCCGGAAGGAACAGAAATGTGCATGCCTGGTGACAACGTCGAAATGAACGTTGAACTGCTGAAGCCGATCGCTGTCGAACAGGGAACACGTTTCTCCATTCGTGAAGGCGGCCGTACAGTTGGTTCCGGCAACGTCATCGAAATCGTTGAGTAATTAAATTTACTGAAAACCTTAAGGATCTGCAAACCATCATCAGGGGAGCGGATCCTTTTGTATTTGCTATAATGACAAAAAAGATGTCAGGAGGTGCACCATGACAGTTGCTACAGCAATCAGAGAAGTCAAAATATACAGACGCGGAGCTGCCGTTGTGCGCGGCGGCAGCCTCAGGCTGGAAGCCGGTGAGACGCCGGTCGCCATCGCCGGACTGACCGCGTCAACCTATACCGATACCATGCGCCTGAGTTTTCCTGCCGGCGTGTCCGCTTCAGCTGTCCATATCGTCCAGGCTGAGCGCAAAGGCGGCGAATCTGAGCAGATCGCTGAACAGATCGCCGAGATTGATGACCGCATCCAGGGCCTGAAAAAGCAGGCACAGATGTGGGAAAACAGCGCCGGCTTCGCCAATCTGAAAAACGCGTCCGTCGAACAGGTGGAAGCCTTTATCAATGCTTATCCGGCCAGGATCAGCGCGAACAGCAGTGAAATCCGCCGGCTTGAAAAAGAAAAGAAGGATCTCCATGAAAAGCTCACCAAAGCCTGTGATGAGGAAAACAGGCCGCTGATTTCCGCAATCCTGAAAACAGAGAAAGCCGGTGATTATCCATTTGAGCTTTCCTATCAGGATTCCGCCGCATACTGGGATTCCCGCTATGAAATCCACACGGACGGAGAATCTTCCCTGAATCTGAAAGTCAGGGCGGAAGTCAGACAGAATACCGGCGAGGACTGGAAGGGCGTCAGGATGTCATTGAGAACCGGCACACCGGTCTTCTCCGCTTCACTGCCTGATCTGCGCCCGAAATATCTTGATTTCGCAAGACCCCTCAGGGCCAACGGCAGGCTGATGGGCGGCATGGCGCCGATGATGATGGCCAAGATGGCAACCGCAGATATGGTGGAAGAGGAAGCGGAAATGATGATGGAAGATACCGCCCGCCTGGCCCCTCTGGAAATGGAAGAAGCTGAAGTCAGCACCGCCGGCACAATGACCGAGTATGTGCTCGGCTCTGTTTATGATGTAAAGAGTGCGGATGAAGGCATGTTCGCTGATCTGCAGTCGTTTGACCTGAAGGCTGACTATGTCATCAAGGCGGTTCCAAAGCTGGACATCCATGCCTGGCTGCTGGCGGAGGTGAAAACTGCCGACCTGCCGATGTCTGTAAGAGGAACAGCCAGCGTCTACCTGAACTCGGCCTATACCGGTTCCGCTGAGCTTTCACCCGATTTCGGTGAGGATAAATTCCCCATTGCCCTGGGCGTTGAGGAAAGAATCTCGCTCAGCCGCAGTGAGAAGAAAAAGAAGTCTTCCGAAGCGCTGCTGAGGAATCAGCAGTCAGCGGTCTATGAGTTTGATATCCAGGCCGCCAACGGCAAGGATGAGCCGGTGACAGTCACCATTATTGACCAGATTCCGGTCAGCCGCGATCAGACTATCTCGGTGGAGACAATCGCTCTTTCCGGGGCTGAGCTGGATGAGAAAACAGGCCGCCTGAAGTGGAATGTTGAACTCAGTTCGCATGAAATGAAGACGCTGCACGTGGAATACAAGGTCAGCTGGCCGAAGGACAAAACCATTTCATCCTTATAGAATATTCAGGAAACAGCCGCGGCTGTTTCTTTTTTTCCGCTGAATCAAGGAGTATGATTGAGGCATGCAGATACTGATTGAACTTTATGATGAGGAACAGATTCTCAATCTGATTTCCGCCTGTGCTTTAAAACCGGACAGGGTGATTTTTCTGTACACCGCTGCCCAGAATAATCTGATCCATAACGCCCTGATCGAACGCCTTGTTCAGACCGAAACGGAGTATGTTGAATACACATATGAGAGCCTGGGCAGTATTCTTGAGCAGTTTGACGGGGAAAACGTTATTGTCGACGTCCACGGCGGCGATGACCTGGCTGTTTCAATGGTTTCGCAGATGGCCAGGAGCAGGGGATATACACTCTGCTATCCGGGAATGACGACCAGCCAGCTTTATTTCCTTGAAAATGAGCAGGTAAGAACCGAAAAGCTTGATATGCCGAAGCTGACTGTCAGACAGATCGTCGAACTGTACGGCGGCATTGTCCGGGATCTGCCGGAAAGCTATTTCGATGACTACGGCCGTAAGGCGGTGGATGAATGCCTGAGTGAAAAAAGGAAAAATTCAACGCGGTGGATTTCCTTCTGCAAGGCGATGGGTTCGATCGGATCCCACCAGAAGGAATATGATGTGTGGAAGGCGGATGAAAAGTTCTTCCATACTTATGGTGATATTGTTGAACACCTGGAACATATTTTTGACAGAACAGAAGACAGCGGGTATCTTCTGAAGTTCCATGATCCGGCTTACAAAATACTGGTGACGGATACCGGCGTTCCGTTCGAATACGAAACCTATTACCAGATCGCCGACTCCGGCGCTTTTGACGATACTGATTTGAGAGTCAATATCGACTGGAACGGCGGCGCCTTTGTCGCGGGCGATCCCAACAGCGAACTCGATGTGGTCGCTTCCAAGGACAGCCGGCTGATTTCCATCTCCTGCAAGGCGGGCAAGTATGACCAGCAGGCAATCTACGAGGTCAAAGCCAACGCCGACAAGTTCGGCGGCGAGCGCTCAGTGCCGGTTCTCTGCGTGGATATCGACATGGAAAGACCCGAATATGTCGAAAAGGCCCGTGAGCTGAACGTGCTGCTGATTGAATACAGGCAGATGCGCGAAAAGAAGGCGGCGGAACTGATTCTGAAATGGATGGAAACACACTGATGAAACAGTTTCTGAGCCGGAACCGGGCTGTGGTCATGTACGGGATCTTCGGCGTCTGCACAACCCTGGTCAACATTGTGTCCTACTGGCTGTGTGCCCACGTCTTCGGCCTGTCAGTCAGCGTCTCGACAGCTGCCGCCTGGTTCGTTTCGGTGCTGTTTGCCTATCTGACCAACCGCAGGTGGGTATTTGAAAGCGAACGTACAGAAACGAAGGAAGTGCTTCAGGAGATGGTGTCCTTTTTCGCTTCCCGTCTGTCCACCGGGTTTCTGGACTGGCTGATCATGTTTGCGGCAGTCACAAAACTCGGCTTTGCCGATATGCCGGTAAAAATCTTCTCCAATGTTCTGGTGATTATCCTTAATTACATCCTCGGAAAATTTGTTGTTTTCAGAAAGAGAGGCAGCTGACTATGCTGAAAAAAGAAAGAATGAACAGGGTTCTGGAAAAAGCGGAGCAGGATCAGCTTCTGATCAGCGATCCCTGTGCTTTGTTTTATCTGCTTGGAAAATGGTTCTATCCCGGCGAGAGATTTCTCGGCCTGCTGATCGGAAAGGACAGAAAACCGGTTCTGTTCCTCAACGCGCTGTTTCATTATGAAGAGGATCCGGATACAGAGACGGTTACCTTCAGCGATACCGATGATCTGACAGCGATGCTGGCGGAATACACAGACCATTCAAAACCGCTCGGCGTGGACAAAATCCTGCCGGCGAGATTCTTACTGCCGATGATGGAACAGAAAATCGCTTCCTCCTTCGCCATCGGCTCCCTGGCTGTCGACCTTGCCAGAGCCATCAAGGACGAGGAAGAGATTGCCCTGATGAAGAAGTCTTCAAAGATCAACGACCAGGCAATGGTCCTCTTCAAGCGCCTGGTTCACGAGGGAGTCACCGAAAGGGAAGTGGCTGACCAGACACTTGATATTTACCGCTCTCTCGGTGCTGAGGGCTTCTCCTTTGAACCGATCGTGGCATTCGGCGCCAACGCGGCGGATCCCCACCACATGCCGGATGACACAGTTGTCAAAGAAGGCGACGCGGTTCTCTTTGACGTCGGCTGCCGCTACCGCGGATACTGTTCCGATATGACCCGCACATTCTTCTATAAAAAAGGTCCCTCATCCGAACAGGAAAAGATCTACAATCTCGTCCGCCGCGCCAATGAAGAGGCGGAAGCGATGCTGAAGCCGGGTGTGCCGCTGTGCGATGTGGACAAAAAGGCCAGGGACATCATCACCGAAGGCGGCTACGGGGAGTACTTCACCCACCGCCTGGGCCATTTCATCGGCGTGGAGGATCATGAATACGGCGACGTCAGCGCCGCCAACCCCAGACTCACGGAAGCCGGCAACATCCACTCGATCGAACCGGGCATATATTTCCCGGAAATACTCGGCTGCCGGATCGAGGATCTTGTCCTGATCACCGAAAACGGATATGAAGTTCTCAATCACTATCCGCATGACATCGAAATTATCGACTGAAGCGCAAAAACCGTTGACAACATAATAAAACTTGATTAATATTGCTGTGTTGTTATCAAATACCATAGACAGTAACAGCGGATGCTTAATATGTTACC
>JAUNJW010000286.1 GCA_030533035.1 Erysipelotrichaceae bacterium | reverse complement strand
GCGCCCAGCCAAGCAGGGCAATGTAGTTGAGGATCGCCTCAGGCAGATATCCCTTGGCAACCAGATCCTGGAAGGAAGCGTCGCCGTTGCGCTTGGAGAGCTTGCTGTGTTCATCCTTCATGACCGGCGGGCAGTGAATGTAGCGGGGAATATCCCAGCCGAAGGATTCATAGATCAGATTGTATTTCGGTGTCGAGGAAAGATATTCCATACCGCGTACGACATCGGTGATGCCCATCATATGGTCATCGATAACGTTGGCGAAGTTATAGGTCGGGAATCCGTCGCTCTTGAGCAGAACCTGTTCATCCAGGGTGCTGTTTTCCACAGTGATCGTGCCGAAGACCTCATCATCGAAGGAAGTTGTTCCTTCCGTCGGGATGGTCTGGCGGATGACATAGGATTCACCGGCTGCGATCCGTTTTTCGCATTCCTCGATGGAAAGCTTCTTGCAGGGATCATCATACTTGAAGCTGTCGCCGGCTGCGGCCCGTTCCGCTGCGATCTTTTCCTCATCGCAGAAGCAGTAGTGGGCACCGCCGCGGTGGATCAGCTTGACTGCATGTTCATGATACATGCCGCTTGCCATGCGCTCGGACTGCACATAGGGGCCGTAGTCACCGCCGACATCGGGTCCTTCATCATGCTTGAGACCGCATGCTTTCATCGTGTCAAAGATAATATCCGTTGCACCTTCAACCAGACGTCCCTGATCGGTGTCTTCGATTCTGAGAATGAATACTCCTTCGGGATCCTTTTTCGCAACCAGGTATGCATAGAGGGCTGTTCTCAGATTGCCGATATGCATATAGCCGGTCGGACTCGGTGCAAATCTTGTACGTATCGTCATTTGTATTACTCCTTTTAACCGCAATCCATTTTACATCGAAAGCAGGTTCACTACAATAAAGCAATCCCCCGCAAATGCAGGGGATCGTTCATTCATCAGTCTGTATAGTTGTCGAAATATCCCTGGATGTAGACAAACGGTGTTCCCTTGTCGCCAGAGCCGCTGGTCAGGTCGCAGAGCGAACCGATCAGGTCAGTCAGTCTTCTCGGGGTGGTTCCTTCGGAAACCATCTTGCCGACTAACTGAGCATCCTTTTCCGCGATCGATGCGCGGATGGCAGCCTTCAGTTCTTCGCCGGTGAGGTCGGCAAACTCGTTGTCGGCCAGGTATTTGAGCTTGAGCTCGTTCGGTGTTCCTTCCAGGCCGTCCGTATAGCCGGGGGAGACAACCGGGTCAGCGAGTTCCCAGATCTTGCCGACCGGATCCTTGAAGGCGCCGTCGCCGTAGACCATGACTTCAATGAGCTTTCCGGTCTTCTGCATGATTTCATCCTGGATGGATTCTGCGAACTGTTTGCAGCCGGTGGGGAAGAGCTTGACGGTATCCTCAGTTGCCTTGTTGGAACCGAGAAGTCCGTATTTTTCGTTGTATCCGGAGCCGTTGATGGAAGCGGTCATCAGGTCATCCATGCCGATCACCTTTTCGGCGCCGTGCTTCTTCAGAAGTCTCTTTGTGCGGAATCTGGTATGGATATCGCAGGCCAGGACGTTCTTTGTGTAATTCAGAATCGCAGCGGCATTGTTGGCGAAGACGAACTCGATTTCGCAGCCTTCCGCCTCGACAAGCTTCTTGTAATAGTCAACATAGTTCATGCCGGTAAACGGATGGGAAGGCTGGCCGAAGAGTTCAATGAACTGTTCTTCGTTCAGGATATCTGTATAAGGATCAACATCCTTTTCATCCAGCAGATCGACATCGATCAGATGGTTGCCGACTTCGTCGGAAGGATAGCTCAGCTGCAGGTAGATCTTCTTTGCGCCTCTGGCGATGCCGCGCAGGACGATCGCGAAGCGGTTGCGGCTGGTGATCGGGAAGATGACGCCGATGTCCTCTCCGCCGAGTTTTGCCCTGACATCAGCTGCGATGTCATCGATGGAGCAGTAATTGCCCTGCGAGCGGGCAACGATGGACTCAGTGACAGCGAGGATATCGCGGTCCCTGATGACAAATTCACCGCTGGCAGCAGCGTTGAGAACTGTGTCCACAACGATCTGCTTCAGATCATCACCGGTTTTGATGACCGGTGCGCGCAGGCCTCTGACTGTGGTTCCGATTAATCTTTCCATAGTTTTTTCTTCCTTTTCTGCAATTTAGTACTGTAAAGCATAACTATTCTATCACAACATGCGTGCCATTCAAACATTCTCACAGAAGCCGCAATCATCTATACTTGTTTTAGAAATACCTGAATTGTAAAAGGAGAAATCAATAATGGAACTGAGAAAAGACTTTTTATGGGGCGGCGCAACCGCTGCCAACCAGTACGAAGGCGGCTACCTGGAAGGCGGCAAAGGCCTGAGTATCGCTGACATCGAGCGCGGCGCCCGCCATGGCGTCAAAAGGCAGATTGACCCGGAAATCCTTGACGGGGTATTCTATCCGAGCCATGAGGCAACCGACTTCTACCACCACTGGAAGGAAGACATCGCACTGTTTGCCGAGATGGGATTCAAATGCTTCAGAATGTCCATCGGCTGGACAAGAATCTATCCCCGCGGCGACGAGGAAACACCGAATGAAGAAGGTCTGAAATTCTATGATCAGATTTTCGACGAACTGCATAAGTATAATATTGAACCGGTCGTCACGCTTTCCCATTATGAAACACCGCTGACCCTTGTCCGTGAGTACGGCTCCTGGCGGAACAGAAAACTCGTTGAATTCTTTGAAAGATACGCCACAACCTGCTTTGAAAGATACAAGGGCAAGGTCAAGTACTGGATGACCTTCAACGAG
>JAUNJW010000078.1 GCA_030533035.1 Erysipelotrichaceae bacterium | reverse complement strand
TCCGGCTGGAAACAGTTTTTACAGTGATTGGTGCAGCCTGAGACAAACAGGGTTGTCCGGCAGCCTTCCCCGTCGGCGATGTCATACTGTTTGATATTTCCGTAATGCATTGTCAGTTCTCCATATTCACGTGAAGGTCAAATTCCTCCGGATTGAACCTCGGACATACGCTTTCTTTTGTGCAGATGACAGAAGCGGCGAGCCTGGTGCCGATGTCGCATGACTGGCCCAGTGTCTTGCCGTATGTCAGGCCGATGGCGCAGCCGGCAAAGAAGGCGTCGCCGGCGCCGGTTGTGTCAATGACATTCACGGTCTGCGGCGGCGTGATTCCGCTTTCCCCATCCTGGGAAGCATACACTGCCCCATGGTCGCCCAGGGTGACAACCATTTTCCTGAATCCGGCTTTGGGAATGCGGCTGACCAGAAGGTCACGGAACTCTTCCGGCGTGCGGTTTTCGTACTCGACACTGAATAACATGCCGGCTTCCTGCTCATTGCAGATGATGCAGTCGCACTGGCGCAGAAGGTCTCTGCGTTCCATCGCGATCGACATGTTGGAGACAACCGCGAAAACCTTTTTCCCGTATTTGTCAGCCAGGGCAAATATCTTCTTGAGAATATGCTGGTCGATGTCGATTTCCACCGCGATGGAATCCGCGTTCGCGAAGATTTCATCCCCGTGCTCCTCAAGAACGCCGGCAATCGGCGAAAGATCAGGGCGCTGGGAAATCGAGGCCGTCACGTCGCCGGTGTTGTCAAAGACGGCCAGCCAGGTGCCCAGGCCCCCGTCCTTTCTGACAATATAATCGGTATTGACCTTGTGCCTTTGGAGCCTGTCAATGACGTCGGTCGATGTGCCGGTGTTGTCAACCACGGAAATGAATGTCGGCCGCAGTTCAACATTGGCGATGTCTTCCGCAACATTGCGGCTGACGCCGCCGTGTGTCTGCACAACATAGCCGACGTTCCTGCCGCCGGCAATATACTGGGCGTAAGGATAGCCCTTGATATCCACAAATACAGCACCGAACACTACAATTCCCATGATCTGTCCTCCGCTTTGTTAACGCTTAAAGAATACCATAGACAAAGAAAAGAAAGAGGAATAATTCCTCTTTCCGAAGTGTGTTATTTCTTCTTTTCCTTTGAACGCTTGTCGTTGATGATGATCATTTCTGCCTCATCCAGCACGGTGACATTGTTCTCCTTCGCCCATTTAATGCAGCCCTTGATGGCGGCCGGCAGGAAGACGCGCGGCACGTTGGTCAGCCTTTCGCAGGCGGCGTCCGTGAATGTGACGGAAGGATCGATTCTGTCGGCGGCATAGCGGACGGACTGGATCGTTGTCTTTCTGACGGGCAGGAGTTCAGGGATCATCCTGGCCCTTCTGTGATACCAGAAGTTTTTGGAATCACGGTAGCCGTAGTCGACCGGACACGGCGGGAAGTCTCTACCCCTGACGCCGTTGATGATCGCCTTCGCGTATTTTTTCTTCATCAGGATTTTGTCGACGCGCAGGACAAAGTGGGCGCCGAACGGTGAGGTGATGCCGTTGAAGTCATGGTAGGAATCCTGTTCATAGTGATCTTCGCCCTCATTCAGCAGCCTGGTGTCTTCACAGCCTTCCAGATTGTCCATCCATGTGCATTCCATTGCCTGGAACGCTTCCTTTATGATCATCGGGAACTGTTCAGACGGATGTTCCTTTGCCATCAGGCCTTCCTCAAGATGGAACCTGAAGTCCTTCATCTTTTCTTCCGGCTTGTCGCCTGGCCAGCCGAGCCTGACTGTTTCTTTGAAATATTTCTTCTTATCCGGCAGGAAGTTCAGGACGCACTTCTTTGTGCGGATCAGGTTCTGGGCCGTGTTGCTGGAATTGCGGCAGCACAGCATCATCGCGTAATAGTCTTTTCCGGCAATGTAAAACGGCTGGACCAGGGAATACGGTCCGCAGGTTGTTCTGCCGTTTTCATCGAGGGTGCTGATCAGAACGACCGGCATCGGGAAAAACAGTGACGTCTGGTAAAAATTATCGACAATCCGCAGGTCTTCAAAACTGCTCATATGATTCATTCTCCTTTACAAAATACGCGCACATCTGTTTCAGTTCGCCGGGATGGATATCCGGATACATGGCAGAGCTGAGAACAAGTTCGCTGAGAAGCCTTGAAAGGTTTGACAGCCTTCTGCCGCCGAATCTGTATGCCAGTGCGCCGACCGGTCCCATAACATCCCGCAGGATCACGGTATGGTACCTGTTCTGCAGTTCAATGGTTCTGGCCCCGCCGGCGAACATATTCCAGGCGGCGCGGTATGTGGCAATGAATGACGCGGCTGTCTGACGGATCTTTTCCATCCCCTGCGCGAAGGATTCCGCGTTTTCCGCATGGTCTGTCATTTCAGCGAGCGCGCACTTCCAGTCATCCCTCATAACGGCTGCCGCGAGGTCATTTTTCGAACGGTAGTAGTTGTAGATGGAACCGGCGGAAATGCCGCACTCCTCAGCGATGGACCGCATTGAAAAATTCCTGTTTCCTTCCCGCACCAGGCGGCCGCGGGCGGCGTTCAGGATCCTGTTCTCAATGTCGGGAATGATCCTTGGCATACTGTCTCCTTTTTCTGAACGTGTTCAGATGTACTTTCATTATACTGGAATCACATCTTTTTCTGAACATGTTCATTTAAATCCCGAAGAAAAATACCCGTTTCCGGGTATTCTGTTTCAGGCTTTGTTTTCCTTCCACTGTTTGTAGGCTTCGATTTCCGGACCGCAGAGTTTCGCGGCGGCGGCGATGACGCCGATGTCGTCAATCCTGCCGAGAATCGGAATGTTGTCGGGGATCAGGTCCTTTCTCTTGACCAGGTAGAGAAGCGCGCTGACTGCAGCCGCAACCACCTTCGGGGATGCCTCATATTCTTTTGTGATGTAGCTTCTGATCATGGAGACCATTTCCGGCAAATTCGCCAGGTCTGTTCCGATGACCGGAATCTCCTTGATCTTTTCCTCCACCTGGGCCAGAAGATCCTTGATCTTTGAAGGATCCTGAATGAGTTCCTGCGCCTGGTTCATGCCGTCTTCAAGAACTTCTTTTGCCTTTTCAACGTTGAATTCATCTGCCATGGGTTAAACCCTCCTTGATTTATTTTTTCCTTTTCTGAACGGTTCTGTCAATGACGCCCGGCTTCTTCTGTCAGTCGATTGTCAGGAAATCGGAGAATCCGGTGATATCGAAAATCTCGGCGATTGTCTCATTGACATGGGAGACTTTCATCTCGCCGGCGCCGGACATTTTCTTCTGGGCTGACAGCAGGACACGCAGGCCTGCGGAAGAGATATATTCGAGATTTTTAAAATCAAAGACAAGATTCTTTACCGAACTGTCCAGATCATTTTTGAGCTGCTCATCAAGCTGACCGGCAGTTGTTGTGTCTAGACGGCCTTCAAGTGCCAGAGACAGTGTTTCGTTTTCTTTCGTGCTTTTAATATTGAGCATAATGATTCCTCCCACTGAGCAGATCTGTATTCCTGATCCCTCATGAACAGTTATATTATACAGCGACCTTGGCCTGTTTCTGAAATACAATCTGCGGATGAAGTTTAAAAAAGGACTGTCAGCGCTCTGACAGTCCCGGGATACATGATTTTCAATCCTCGCCGCCGGCTTCGATGAGTTCGGTTTCTTCAATTTCCTGGATATCCGGGAACATCGAGAGGAACGGTTCCTCGTCGAGGCCCTTGATCTTGCGGTCGACATAATTCTTTGTGCACTGGCGCACCTGCGGTGACAGGACGACAACGCCGATCAGGTTCGGCAGCATCATCAGGCCGTTGAATGTGTCGGAGATGTCCCATGCCAGCTTGGCTTCGAGAACTGACCCGGCAAGAACGATGCAGGCGAAGACGACGCGGTAGGCCATGATCGACTTTGTGCCGAACAGATATTCAAACGCCTTGGATCCGTAGTGGCTCCAGCCCAGAACTGTCGAATAGGCAAACAGCAGGACCGCCAGGGCGACGAAGGCCGCGCCGAGCTGGCCGAACTGGTTGGAGAACGCCCAGGAAACCAGGGATGAGGAACCGACTGCCTCAGCCTCGGCTGTCAGGACGCCTGTCTGCAGGTCCACGGCGCCGCTGGTCAGGATGACCAGGGAAGTCAGTGTGCAGACGATCACGGTATCGGCGAAGACTTCGAAGATGCCCCACATGCCCTGTCTGACCGGTTCCCTGACGTTGGAACTGGAATGGACCATAACCGAGGAACCCAGACCTGCTTCATTGGAGAAGACGCCTCTCTTCATGCCCATCTTCATCGCCTGGGCAATGCCGGCGCCGACAACGCCGCCAAGGGCGGACTTCATCGCGAACGCGCCTTTGAAAATGGAAACCAGGGCGGCCGGAATCACTGTCACATGGGTGATCACGATAATCAGCGCGCCGGCCAGGTAGAGAATGACCATGAACGGAACGAGTCTTTCCGTAAACGCCGCGATCCTCTTGAGACCCCCGACGATGACGGCGCCGACCGCGATGAACAGGAAGACGCCGGTGGCCAGCTTCGGAATGCCGAAGGCTGTATAGACATTGGAAACCATAGAGTTGACCTGCGACATGTTGCCGATGCCGAAGGACGCGATCACGCAGAAGACTGAGAACAGCACAGCCAGAGCCGTGCCGACTCCCTTCATGCCGGGTTTCGCGCCGAGGCCGTCACGCAGGTAATACATGGCGCCGCCGCACCACTCGCCTTCGGAGTTCTTCCTTCTGTACAGGATACCGAGGACGTTTTCAGAGTAGTTTGTCATCATGCCGAAGAAGGCAATCAGGATCATCCAGAAAACCGCGCCGGGACCGCCGACCGCGATCGCGCCGGCCACACCGACGATATTGCCGGTGCCGACTGTCGCCGCCAGGGCGGTGCAGAGTGACTGGAACTGTGAAATGGTTCTGTCGGAAGTATGCTTTGTGATGTGCTCTTCATTGAAGATCGCGCCGATTGTGTGCTTCCACCAGTATCTGAAATGGGTTACCTGAAAAAAGCCTGTCAGGCATGTCATCAGCACGCCGGTGAAGCCGAGCAGTGCCAGCGCCGGCCATCCCCAGATCAGGCTGTTCAGGGTATCATTTACCGTCTTGATTGTCTCAATCATTTTTCAATCTCTCCCCCGGTTGAAAAATCAACCATGAAAGTATTATAGGGACAACGGTTTTTGCACGGCAAGTAAAAGTTTTCACAAAATATGTAAATAATTACATTATTCCTTCCGGTTATGAAAATTCTTTCTTTCAGAACAGGCGGAAGCAGGTGTCACGGCGGCCCGCAAACCCGCCATTTGCGGGGAGCCAACTGCAGAAAAGGTAGTATAATAGTGCCTTGTAATAACGGAGTATTATGTATGTCAAAACAAGTCAGAACACCGTGGATCGACCATCTGGGCGATATTCCCGCCCACCTGGATTACTTCGAAGGATCCATGTATGAAGCGGTTGAAAACATCGCCGCAAAGTATCCCAGCAACATCGCCTTTGATTTTATGGGGCGCTCAACAACCTACAGAAGAATGATCGACGAGATCAACCGCTGCGCGAAGTCCCTGCGCACCATCGGCGTCCGCCAGGGCGACCGGGTCACCATCGCGATGCCCAACTGCCCGCAGGCCATTTTCATGTTCTATGCCGTCAATGAGATCGGCGCGGTCGCCAACATGATCCACCCGCTTTCCGCGGAAAAGGAAATCGAGTTCTATCTCAACGCCTCGGAAAGCGTCACCGCGATCACCCTCGACCAGTTCTACCACAAGTTTGAAAAGATCAGGGCCAACACAAAGATCGTCAATATCATCATCGCTTCCGTCAAGGATGAGCTCTCCCAGCCGTTAAGAACCGGCTATATGCTTACCGAAGGCAGAAAGATCCAGAAGATCCCCGCCGACGCGCCGGTCATCCGCTGGAATGAATTCATGAATCTCGGCAAATACTGCTTCTGGAACTACAAAGTGAAAACCGGAGCCGATGATACCGCCGTCATCCTTTACTCGGGCGGCACAACCGGCACCACCAAGGGCATCATGTTAACCAACAAGAACTTCAATGCCCTCGGCCAGCAGGTCATCGCGGCCAACCCGATGTTCCGCACCGGTGACAAGATGCTGGCGGCGATGCCTTTGTTCCACGGATTCGGACTGGGCGTCTGCGTCCATACAATGCTGTCGCAGGGCGGCCGCTGCATCCTCGTGCCGCGCTTTACCGCCAAGAGCTACGCGAAGCTGATCACCAAATACAAGTGCAACTTCATCGCCGGCGTGCCGACCCTCTATGAAGCGCTGCTGAGACTGCCTTCCATGGAGAACGCGGATCTCTCCAGCCTCAAGGGCGTCTTCTCCGGCGGCGACTCGCTGTCGATTGAGCTGAAAAAGAAATTTGACAGATTCCTGGCTGACCACAAGGCTGCCATCCAGGTCCGCGAAGGCTACGGCACAACCGAAACCGTTACCGCCTGCTGCCTGACCCCGCGCGACCGCTACAAGGAAGGCTCCATCGGCCTGCCCTTCCCGGACACCTATATCAAGATCGTCAAGCCGGGCACCTATGAAGAGCTGCCCTATGGCGAGGAAGGCGAAATCCTGCTGGCCGGCCCGACTGTCATGAAGGGCTACATGAACAACCCGGTTGAAACCGCCCAGACCCTGCGCGTCCACGACGACGGCCTGACATGGGTCTATACCGGCGACCTGGGCATTATGGATGATGAAGGCTTCATCTACTTCCGCGGCCGTGCCAAGAGAATGATCATCTCCTCCGGCTACAACATCTACCCGGCCCAGCTCGAGAATATCCTCGACGCCCATGAGAAGATCCAGATGAGCTGTGTCATCGGCATTCCTGATCCGTACCGGATCCAGGCTGTCAAGGCATTTGTCATGTTAAAGCCGGGCGTCCCCGCCAATGACGCGACAAAGCAGGAACTGATGGATTACTGTAAGCACCACATCGCCAAATACGCCATGCCGCGGGACATCGAATTCCGCGATGAGCTTCCCAAGACCCTGGTCGGCAAGGTTGCCTACAGACAGCTGGAAGAAGAGGAACTCGCCAAAATCAAGGCGGCTGAAGAAGCGCTGAAGTCAGAAAACAAAGAAGCTGAATAACGAAAAATTCCGGATCATCTCCGGAATTTTCTTTTGCCCTTTCACATCAGCATGGCTGCCGCTTCTGCTGTTTCCTGCTCTGCCGCTTCGCCTTCCAGCCGGAATACGTAAATAGAATTGGCGGTTCTGTAGGTGAAGAGATCCTCCCTTGTGTTTTCAAGGGACAGCACCGCGGAAGTCCGCAGTGTGTAAACATCTTCCGTATTCAGGTCAGCGACCCAGAAAAGAAACATGCCTTCCGCGGTCCTGGCCTCAAACAGAATCCCCTTGTGGCCGCCCATCGCGTTGATTTTCCGGGACGGATTGCCCTCGAACGAGACAAGCTCAGCCCTGTATGCCTGATTCATTTTCACTTCCCTTTCTGCCTTTCCTGTATTCTTCCAGACGCCTGTACGCGTCCCTGTGACTGTCTGACTCCTCGTAGAATTCCCTCATCATCTTACAGGGAAACCGGCTGCAGTCCCCGCAGAAAATAATGCCTTTTTTCCGGCAGCACGAAACCGGCGGACACTCATCGCCTTGCGGCCACGTGCTGTTCCGGCAGCCGGGACATTTTCCGTTTTTGTAATCCGTGCACCTGCTGCAGTCAACCCCGCAGTATGCGGTCAGAACCGGTATTTCCATATCATGCCATCCTGTTTTCTTTCCCTCATTGTCTCACAGTTTGTCCATCCAGTAAAAAGCCTTCCGTGCTGAGACGGCATTATTGCGCCGGCTGTGAATTAGCGTGTATGATTGTGGCAGATGACAGAGGCAAAAGAAGAGAAAAAATACCGTTCCATTGCCCATGCAAGCATAAGGCGGCTGATCCTGCTTGCCCTTTTCATCGTCCTCGGCACATGCGCGGCAGCCGGCATCTCCCTGTACCGTTCCGAAATGGAGTCCTATACGGATTTCGCGTACGCCTTCCTGGATTTTTACGGCAGCCTTGTCCATCTGACGGAAAGTGAGAAAACCGGACAGCCGGTGCTGAAAAGCTACATTGAAAGCGGCACTGTGGATGAGAAGTACGGTGAAATCGGCCAGCTCCTGTCGGCAGGCCGTTCCAAAGCCGGATTTACGGATCTGTATATCGTGGTTCCCCGGGAAAACGACATCCTCTATATCATACGGGATCTGGATTTCGACGGCTCGTATGAGTATACAGAAGAGGAACTCGCATGGTTTGAGAAAAACTGGTTCTGGTACTCACGTCCCTATGAACCCGGTGAAAAGGAAATCATGATGTATGAAATGACGGACCCGAAGGAAGGCATTCTCTACACCAATCTGCACCGCAGTGACAAAGACAGGCTGGCAACAGCGCTGTCGGCGATCAATGATTACAAACCCGAAGTGATCGCGCTGATCGGCGCGGACATATCGCTGAACAATCTTTATCATCAGATCACGCGGATGTGGCTGTATATCATCCTGGCGTTTGCCGTGGTCCTTGCGATTGCGATCCTGATCTATTACAACGCAATCAGGAAACAGATCATAGAACCGGTCGTCAGACTCAAGGACGCCACCGGACAGATCGTGCAGAATATCAGCAGCGGCGAGGAATT
>JAUNJW010000285.1 GCA_030533035.1 Erysipelotrichaceae bacterium | reverse complement strand
ACAGCATGATCCGGGATGAATATTTCAATGTATTGATCCGCCATATTGTCAAAGATAAGACTGTTGATCCGGAAACTGCTGATCTTGTTCCCTATGCAGAGCAGTATCTGCGCGAAGGCGGAATGAGCGAAGCGGATCTCGATTCCCTCAAAGCAGCAATCACACAATAACCCAAAAAACATCCTGACATTTCAGACAAGCGGAAGATAACGAAAAGCCGGAAGAGTAAGGAACGATCCTTCTTTTCCGGCTGTTCTGCATCTTCGTTTTTTTGTCTTTGATCCAGTGATTTTTAAAGAACCCTGCCCGCCTGGTACGCTTCATCCATGGCTTTTGTCGAAAGAACTTCGCCCTTCTGCCAGACGCCCTCACCCCAGATAATGGCTCTGACATGATTTCCGAGGCTTTCAAATATGGATGTCAGCTCATCAGCGACAAGTTTCAGGCCGCTTCTCTGATCATGCCCGGTGATGATGAAATACACATCATGGCCGCCGAGCTCCTGCCATTTCGGCAGAAAGCGGTCGAGAGCGGTTGTCAGCTTTCCGTTCAGTGTAAGGAAGTAGGTCGGTGTCGCGATGACAAGCACATCCGCCGCCTGCATCTTTTCCAGGATCTCTGCCATGTCGTCTTTCAGGACGCATTTTCCGGTTCTGAAACATGCGTAACATGCCCGGCAGAATTCAATGTTTCTGTCATACAGCCAAATCAGTTCAGCTTCGTGTCCGGCTTCCTGTGCGCCTTCGATGAAACGATGGCAGAGCAGATCGGAATTGCCGTTTTTCCGCGGGCTTGCGGAAAGTACAAGTACTCTTTTCATGCTCAGAGGCTCCTGCCGAGATTGTAGGCATCCTGCGGATATCTGCTCCGCTTTGTCATGGACGGCGTGCCGCAGCCATAGCCGAGAACCATTCCCTGATCACTCAGATGAATATAGCGCACAAGCGTTTTGTAAAGCGCGCTCAGGGCGTCGAATGTCCAGTCATCCGCGTTCCATGCCACAGTCAGCAGCGCCGACCTGAGATGTCTGCTGTGGAGGCTGCTGTTGAAGGCGCAGAAGCGGTCAACGACTGTTTTCAGCTGGGCGCTCATGCCGTAATAGTAAAGCGGCGTCGCGAAGACCACCATATCTGACTGCAGAAGCTTTTTCCTGATCACTTCCATGTCATCCTTCTGTACGCACGGGCCTTCATAGCCGCAGGCAACACAGCCTGTGCAGGGATGGATATTGCCATGGCAGACGTCAATGATCTCACATGTATGGCCTGCTTCTTCTGCGCCCCTGACAAATTCACCGCACAGAATTGCCGTGGATCCGTTCCGGCTCGGGCTTCCCATCAGGATTGTAATTTTCATATGCGTATTCCCTTTACTGTTTCAGACTGCCGATCCATTCCCGCAGTTCTTCAGCGGAAGTGCCCGGCGCAAATCTTGTGGCATCCAGCCAGTTTCCGCTGCCGGCGTGTTCAGCCAGATTCTTGCCGCTGTTTCCGGCCGGGCTGCTGGCAGATGTGCAGAACGGAATCATCGTGATATTGCCGAAGTCATAGCTTTCAACAAAGGTGTCCATGATGCGCGGCTGTTCGCCCCACCAGATCGGATGGCCGATATAGATGGTGTCATAGCCTTCCAGTGACAGAGGTTCACTGCCGATTTCGGGCCTGGCGTCAGGATCGTTCTGTTCATGGGTTGTCCGGCTGTTTTCGTCATGCCAGTTCAGGTCATCGCTGGTATATTCCTGCGCCGCTTTGATTTCATAGAGATCAGCCCCGGTGATATCCGCGATCTTTTCCGCGATGTCCTTTGTATGGCCGGTACATGAGAAGTAAACAACAAGTTTTTTACCTGAATCAGTTTCTGGCTGAACTGAAGGAATTTCTGTTTCTTCCGCTGCTGTTTCCTGCTGGGTCTCATTGTCAGAAACCGGAGCTTCCTCAGCGGGTGCTTCTTTTGCGCCGCATCCGGCAAGTGAAGCGGTCAGCAGGAACGCAGTCAGAACTGTTGCAATCTTCTTCATAGCTTTTTACTCCTGGTTCATCCGACCGCAGTTGCCTGCCTTTTCGCCTGTGACAAAGTATTCATAGGTCGGGAATTCAAAGAGAACCGGCTTGAATGTATGGTAATTGATTTTGCCCTGTTCATTCAGGACTCCCTCATCGGCATAAGTCGCAAGGATCTTGCAGATGAAGTTGTCAAAATTTTCCAGCTCATAGTTTCCGTCAGCTTCGCATTCGATGGATACTTTCGCATCGTTGATCAGCGGCGCGCCGTTTTCACCCATTGTCCAGGCAAAGGCTTCCGACTTGTCTGTCTTGTTGCCGCTGACGGTGCCCATGCGGTCAGCCTGCTTCAGCCATGATTCATCGACGACATTGAAGGAAAGCTTTTTGTTTTCACGGATTCCCCTGTTGATATAGTGTGCCTTTACCAGGGACACCATCAGGTGGCTGTGGGCCACAGTTCCTGCATGGGCAGCCAGTGTCCATGTCGGTTTTCCGTCAACCATTGCGCCCACAACAATGACTGGGCACGGATACAGGGCCAGCACCTGGCCGATATTCTTCTTTGTCATAATTCTTTTTCTCCTTCTCTTTCTTTTTTTTATTTCTCATGCAGCAGCCTGGTCAGGCAGCTGTATGTCAGTTCATAAATGCTGTGCGGAATAAAACTGATCCCGGCATCCTTCATGGCGGTACTCTGTTTTTCTGTTACCTCTGCATAAGGATAAATACCGAACATGAACGGAAAGAAGATATAGATAAAATTCTGTATATCTTTGTCATTCATGTCAGGACAGAACTTCTTCAGT
>JAUNJW010000284.1 GCA_030533035.1 Erysipelotrichaceae bacterium | reverse complement strand
TACCGGTCGCAGCAGTGCAGGAAGAAAAAGCTGCAATACCGGCTGCACCCGTTGAAAAGCAGAAAAAAGGCGGCCTTTTCAGCAACAAGAAGATCCTGATCGGAGCGGCTGCCGCACTGCTTGTCATTGCGCTGGCGTTCATTATTCCGGCCTGGCAGAAATCCCAGAAATACAAACAGGCGATTGAAAAACTGAATGCCGGCGAATACCAGGAGGCGATTGACCTTTTCGCTGAGCTTCCTGAATATAAAGACGCCGACCAGTACGCGTTATATACAGGCGGTCTCAAGGCCTTCTATGAAGGCGATCTTGAAGAAGCCAAAGAGAAATTTGACAATTCGATGGAGATCGAAGACGCAGCGCTTTACGCGAGTTATATCAACGGTGTGAACAGTATGGAAGAAGGCTTCAGTACCGAAAGCTATGAGAATGCATACAGCGCATTTATCGGCGCCGGCGGTCTTCTTGACAGCTCTGAACTGGCAGTCTATACACGGGGCGTCGCAGACTTCCTTTCTGGAGATACAGCTGCGGCGGATACGGCGTTCAGAAAAGTGGTCGATGACAACGCAATCCCTGCGGAATATGTCGGCAATGCAGAGAATGCCGTCTGGTATATGGATACCATCGAAAAGTTCGACAGCGGCGATTATTCCGTCAAAGATGACTTCGAAGAAATTTATTACAACGATGACGGCATGATCGGCTATGAACCGATGGCATATGTGAATTACATCGAGGGAAAGGAATTCTATGATGACGGCCATTATTACAAGGCAAGGGCCAAATTCATGGATTGTCCAGGGATCAAAGACGCGGATGAGCTTTATGAGACCTGCGTTCAGGAACGTCCTTCCACCGGTATTATGTATGACAAGAACAAATCCAGCGCTGTCTCGATCATTATTGAAGACCGCGAGGACGGCAACGACCTGTATGTGAAAATTTACAATTCTTCTGACAAACTTGTCGAAACGCTTTATATCCGCGACGGCAAGAAAGGCACCGCGAAGATCGCGGCCGGCAAGCACCGCATGGCCCTGGGAAGCGGTGACGGGAACGAGTGGTACGGCACGAAGGATATGTTCGGCGATGACGGCAGCTACAGAAGACTGCTGATTGACAATAACGGGGATTTCTATAATTTCCAGAACAATTATGAATATACCCTGCGGCTGGATGTTTCGACCGACGGCAATGTCGCGTCCCAGTAGACCGACTACGAAGGTCTCTGATTCTGATAACCGAAAGAGGAGTCCGTGTCTGTAAGATACGGAATCTTTTTTTGTCTGCCATGGATAATTCCTGTTTTTTCCGGCCTCCGCAGTCTGATTCTGCAGGCATGTGTGAAACTCTTGTGAAAGGCCCGTTTCAGCGCATGGTACAGGCCTTTTCGGACCGGGGAGGGCATTTACTTTATGCCGAAAATGATTTAACATTTTCTTACAGGTAAAGGAGAAAAAATAATGAATATTTCACCTCTTCAGAAAGTAAGACTTCAGTATGAACCGAAGCTTCCCGGAATGCTGAGACATGGTATTTCCGCTATTTGTGTCAAGGAAGGTGCTGAAACACAGTCTGTTGCCAACCAGGACCAGATCAAAGCCCTCTTCCCGAATACATACGGAAAGAAAGAAATCACATTTGAAAAGGGAGAAAACACATCAGCTGCCAAGAAGCAGGTTGTCGGCGTTATTCTTTCCGGCGGCCAGGCACCTGGCGGACATAATGTTGTCACAGGTCTCTATGACGCTCTGAAAGCAACAAATCCTGACAATGTCCTTTATGGTTTCAAGAACGGCCCGAGCGGACTTCTCGATGACGACTATCTCGAATTCACAGATGACTACATCGACCAGTTCAGAAACACCGGCGGTTTCGATATCATCGGTTCCGGCAGAACAAAGCTCGAGACAGAAGAGCAGTTCGCAGTAGCTGCAGAAGTCGCAAAGAAGCACGGCATCACAGCGATCGTTATCATCGGCGGTGACGACTCCAACACAAACGCAGCTGTCCTGGCTGAATACTTCGCTGCTCACGAGACAGGCGTCCAGGTCATCGGCTGCCCGAAGACAATCGACGGCGACCTGAAGAATGAGGACATTGAATGCTCATTCGGTTTCGATACAGCCACAAAGACTTACAGTGAAGTCATCGGCAACATCGAAAGAGACGCAAACTCCGCAAAGAAATACTGGCACTTCGTCAAGGTCATGGGCCGCTCCGCTTCCCATGTCGCTCTCGAGTGCGCGCTTGAGACACAGCCGAACATCTGCCTGATCTCTGAAGAAGTTGAGGCAAAGAAGATGTCCCTGTCCGCAATCGCTGACTACATCGCTGATTCCGTCGCCGCAAGAGCTGCCAACGGCATGAACTTCGGTGTCGCAATCATTCCGGAAGGCGTCGTTGAATTCGTTCCTGAATTCAAGGCCCTGATCCAGGAAATCAACGAACTGCTCGCCGGCAAGAAGGCTGAAGAATTCAATGCCCTGCCGACATGGAAGGACAAGTATGCCTTCATCGAGAATGGTCTGAGCGCTGAAGCGATGGCAGTCTTCGCAATTCTGCCTGAGACAATCCAGCAGCAGCTGTTCCTCGAAAGAGATCCTCACGGAAACGTTCAGGTTTCCCTGATTGAATCCGAAAAACTCTTCTCCGCTCTTGTCAAGGCAAAGCTGGATGAGAGAAAAGCAGCAGGCACATACAACGGCAAGTTCAACGCTCTGCACCACTTCTTCGGTTATGAAGGCAGATGCGCATTCCCGTCCAACTTCGACGCTGACTACTGCTACTCCCTCGGCTACAACGCAT
>JAUNJW010000002.1:9027-23849 GCA_030533035.1 Erysipelotrichaceae bacterium | reverse complement strand
TTTTGCGACATCCCAGAATCCTCCTTCGTTCAAATGGGAAACATCGATGATCATGTGCAGCTCGTTCATCTTTCTGACCGCTGCCCTGCCCATGTCAGTAAGGCCCCTGGCCGGATTGCCTGAATTGCCGGTGGCCAGCGCGTTTTCATCATTCCATTCCAGTGAGCCGATCCGGTTGCCCTGATCATAAAGCCACTGGATTTTTTCTTCCGGATTCTCACGGATGCCGCACATGCCCTCAACAGTCATCAGGAAGACAGGCTGCCCATCCGGCTTCAGTGAGAGATCTTCCCTGCCCAGAATCAGCCGGGCGCCGCTGTTTTCAATGTCGCGGCGGACCATAAGGACACATTCCTGCATCTGCTGCCATGTCTGGCTGCCGGAAAAGAAACTGGCGGCAGCTGTCCAGCCGATCCCGCCCTGATTCATCAGCGGAAACCATTTTTCTTTCAGCGCGGAAGAGGATTCGCTGTAATCCGGCCGGATTGCCTCAGCCAGGTCGGCATGCAGGTCAAAGACCTGAATCATGCAGTGCCTCCCTGTTAAGGTCATAGATGATCTTCATTCCCTTATAGGCGATATCGGGATCGTAGGCGTCGATTTCATCGGTTTCCCTGGATACCACTTTGCCCAGGCCGCCGGTCGCGACCACCATGCATTCAGGATCGCCGAGCTCTTTTTTCATCTGGCGGATGATATATTCCACCGCGCCGATATAGCCGTAGACAACACCTGCCTGCATGCCCTGGACCGTGTTGGTGCCGAGCACGGAAGCGGGCTTGCGGATTTCGATTTCCGGCAGCTTGGCCGTCAGGGAAGCCAGGGCTTCCGCTGAAATACCAAGGCCCGGCGCGATGACGACATATTTGAATTCTCCTTCGGCAGAGACATAGTCGAAAGTTGTGGCGGTGCCGAAATCAACAATGATCGCGGATCTGTGCAGGGTATGATGGGCCCAGGCGGTATTGACAATCCGGTCCGCGCCGACGCTGTTCCTGTTTTCCGAAACCACCGTGATTCCTGTTTTGAGGTCCGGTGAAATCACAATCGGTTTCTTATGCACATATTTGATAATGGCGGAAGTCAGGGCGTACATCAGTTTGGGCACAACCGAGGAAATGATGACGTCCTCAATCTGCCCGGGGGTGACTTCCGAGGACTGCAGGAAGTGCATGATAAAGAATCCGAACTCATCCGAGGTTCTCGTTGTTTTTGTGATCAGACGGTAGCGGCTTTTGATTTCATCGCCGTCCATGATCGCAAAAGCAATGTTGGTATTGCCGGCGTCAACAGTCAGTAACATGTTCAGCTCTCCTTCTTTACACAGAATTCCAGAATCTTTTCGGCGGTTTCCTCCTTGGATAAAAGTCCCAGGGATTTTTCACCGTCTTTCGAAAGAATCGTGACCTTGTTTGTGTCCACGCCGAAACCGGCGCCGGCGTCGGCAATGGAGTTGGCAACGATATAATCAGCGTTTTTGGAAGCCAGCTTTTTGCCGGCGTTTTCAATCAGATTCTGCGTTTCCATCGCGAATCCGATCAGGATCTGTCCTGTCTTCTTTCTTTCACCCAGTGCTTTGAGAACATCCGTTGTTCTCTTGAGGGGAACACTGAATTCCCCTTCGCTCTTCTTGATCTTCTGGTCCACCACCGTCACCGGCGTATAGTCGGCGACGGCCGCGGCCATGATGATGACATCCTGGCTTTCACTGCGTCCCAGCACCGCTTCGGCCAGATCGGCAGCTGACACAATCGGAACCACCTCGATGCCGACCGGGTCAGCCAGTGCCGTTTTCCCTGCCACGAGCGTGACTTCCGCACCGGCGTTGCGGGCTGCCCTAGCCAGCTCGTAGCCCATCTTGCCGGAGGAATGGTTGGTGATATATCTGACCGGATCCAGCGCTTCCTGGGTCGGTCCGGCTGTCACAAGGACTTTCTTTCCTGTCAGGTATCTGTCTTTTGAAGCGATGGCTTCAATGGCGTCCTGGATCACGGAAGGCTCAGGCATCCTGCCCTTGCCGGTGTCGCCGCAGGCCAGATAGCCGCTGGCGCTGTCCAGCACATGGATGCCATAGCGGCGGCAGGCTTCGATATTGTCCTGGGTAACCGGGTTTTCCAGCATGCCGGTGTTCATGGCCGGCACAATCAGTTTCTCAGCCTGGCATGCCAGGAATGTGCTTGTCAGCATGTCATCGGCAATTCCATGGGCGATTTTGGCAATGATATTTGCGGTCGCCGGGGCAATGACGAAGACGTCCGCTTTCTTGGCCAGCGAGATATGGTGGACGTCCGGTTCGTAATCAACCGAGAACATATCGGTGATGACCCTGGTGCCTGAAAGGGTCTGGAGCGTCAGCGGAGTAATAAACTCCTGCGCCTCTTTGGTCATCAGGACATGGACTTCATTTCCTTTTTTCTTTAAGGAAGAAACCAGGGAGCAGATCTTGAAGGCAGCGATGCCGCCGGTGATTCCTACCACGATGCATTTATCTTTCATATTATTTTTTCCTTTGTTTTCCGGCTTCATTATAGCACGCAAATATATGCTATGATTTTTGCGGAGAAAGACTATGACCGCAAAAAAACTGCTTGTTGTATCAGATATTCACGGCGCCATGGCAGGCGCTGAACTTGTCCTGGACGCACTCAGGACCCACAATCCGGATCTGATCCTCTGCCTGGGCGACATTCTGTACCACGGTCCCCGCAATGATCTGCCGGCCACCTACGCACCGAAACAGGTCATCCCAATCATGAACGGTCTGAAGGACAGAATCATCGCTGTCCGCGGCAACTGCGAGGCGGAAGTCGACCAGATGGTTCTTGAATTCCCCGTCATGGGCGACTATAACATCCTGCCCTTTCTGGACAGAAAGATCTTCATGATCCACGGCCATGTATACGGCCCGGCGAAACTGCCGGTACTCAATGAGGGAGACATCTTCCTTTCCGGCCACACCCACATCCCCACCGCGCATCAAAAGGACGGCATTTATCTTCTTAACCCGGGCTCCGTTTCACTGCCCAAGGAGAATCATCCGCCCACATACGGTCTGTTTGATGAAACCGGCTTTACGGTATATAAGACAGACCATACGCCTTACATGCATATTGACCTCTGAAAAACACACGGCCCCGCAGAAGCGGAGCCGCTTTTTTCATTCGTGTCTGAGTGCCTCGATCGGATCGAGGTTGGCAGCCTTGTGGCTCGGCAGGATGCCGAACAGGATGCCGATTCCCATTGAGAAGACAACCGCGAACACGGAAGCCGGAACGCTGATCGCCACCGGGGTGCCGTTGATCTGCGAGATCAGCTCCGCCAGCAGGATGCCGGTGATAACGCCAAGCACGCCGCCGGTGGATGTCAGGACCACCGCCTCGGTCAGAAACTGGATCATGATCGCCTTCTTCGGGGCGCCGATTGCCTTCTTCAGTCCGATCTCGCTGGTTCTTTCGCTGACGCTGACGAGCATGATGTTCATAACGCCGATGCCGCCGACAAGCAGTGAAATCGCCGCGATCCACAGCAGCATCGTGTTGGTGCTTTCCGACAGCTGCTGGATCTGCCTGGCCTGTTCCATCAGGTTTTCCGCCTTATAGGTAAAGTTCTCGTTTGTGAATGCCGAATTGAGAATCGTTTCCCCGTCCCGGCCGATGGCGGTCATATTCTCCGTCCTGTCTGCCCGGATCAGCACGGATTCAGGTTCATCGTACTGATAGATCAGCGGCCAGACGCTGGCCGGAATATATACCCGGCCGGACTTGTCGCCGGTGTACGTATAATAATCACTGACTGTCTTGATTGTCGGCTCAAAGAGTTCCTTCTGTCTGACAACCCCCGCCACAATGAACGGCTCGCCGCGGATTTCCACGGTCAGGCCGACCGGATCCTCACCCTGGAAAAGAGCGGTTGAGCTGTCGCTGTCGAGAAGACAGACCTTGCGGAAGTTCAGGATGTCCCGGGCCGTGATGCCCCGGCCCCTGTAAACTGTCAGGCCGGCAGTGTCCAGATAATCCGTGTCAATGCCGGTGACATAACCGCCTGAGAGCGAAGTAGCCAGGTGATAAACGGCGTCATAATCCTGGCGGACATGGAAGAGGGAAACATTCTCCGCGTGGCTGATCTTTCTCAGCTTTTCTTCCTGTTCCTTTGAGACAACCGGGATCCCGTCCGGGATGCCCGAGCTGTAGTCATAGCTCCAGTCGCCCTGGCTCAGCGAGATGGTGACATTATTCACACCGGAGCCGATCAGGTTTTTCTGGATCTGTTCATTGGTGCCCTGGATGGTAGAGACAATGGCGATGATCGCCGCAATGCCGATGATGATGCCGAGCATTGTCAGAAATGAACGCAGCTTGTGGGAAAGGATGCCGCGGAAGGATAATCTGATATTTTCAATCATTGCCAGAATACCTCCGGGCCTTCTGCCATTTCGGTCACAGTGCCTTCAGTGCCGCCGGGACCGTACGGGAAGGTAATGCTGTCATCAATGCTGAGGCCTTCTTTGATTTCGGTCGCGTAGCCATAGTATGTTTTTCCGGTTTTGACATACTGCTTTTTCAGTCTGCCGTCTTCATCCTTCATGACATAGCTGCCGCCGCTGTCATTGCGGATAAACATGTTTTCAAGAACAATCCTGTCAGCGGAAGAATCGGGAGCGCCCGTCGTCAGCTGCAGATAGCTGTACGCCGGCAGGGACGGTGCCTCTTCCGAATACACATAGAAATCATAATAGGACGCGTTGGGATTGCCGCCGCCCATATTTGAGGAAGTCGGATAAATATCGACGGACCTGACCTTTGCCTCAAAGACGTCGCCGGTGTCAAAGCTTGTCACTGTGACCGGCAGGCCGATTTTGATCTGATCCAGCATCAGCTCCGAAACCGCAGCCCTGATTGTGATGCCGCTGCCGCTGGCAACGGTCATGAACGGACTGCCGTCCTGGGGCGGCGCTGAAGGATCGCCGAGAGTTCTGACAACCCCGTCCTTGCGGGCATAGACCGTGCCGTCGGACATTTCATCCTTCATGATCTTCAGATCCAGCTGGGCGCGCCGCAGCTGCAGGTCAAGGTCGCGGATTGTCTGGCGCTGTGATTTGATCATCTCAGCCAGCTCTTCTTTTGTATACATGCCGTCATAACTGGCCGGCTTTGATGACGTACCGGGTGTGCCGGGACCTTCCGGCGTGACTGCCTGTCCGTTCTGACCGCCGGGATTCCAGGCCGGATAACCGCCGTCAATCACCGCCGCGCCGCTGCCGTTGGCCGCATCGTGGCTCAT
Organism: Erysipelotrichaceae bacterium; assembly: GCA_030533035.1. Classification (GTDB taxonomy): domain Bacteria; phylum Bacillota_I; class Bacilli_A; order Erysipelotrichales; family Erysipelotrichaceae; genus Bulleidia. The sequence goes on along the minus strand of JAUNJW010000002.1, from coordinate 18,569 downwards.
GATATACCAGCAGTCATCATCGCTGTAATCGACTGTTATATAACGGGAGCTGATCAGCCAGGCGGTGATCAGGGCGCCGTCATGCGTGTTTCCCTCCCTGACTTCAAGAACTGCCTGGGTAGGTTCTTCCATGGCCTTCAGCTCATTGAAGAACGAACCGCACAGGATCCCGTCCTGTGTCAAAAGATAGTGATAGACAGCAGCCGGATATTCCGGACACGCGTCATCGAGATTCTGGTCCATATGGCGCAGGACTGTCCATGCTTCTCCGTCCTTCTGACCTTCGGGAATTACCGGGCCGGGTTCTTCCGACGGTTCCGGTGCCGGTTCCGGATCCGGCAGGATTTCCGGTTCGGGTTCCGGCACCGGTTCGACATACGGTTTCGCGTTCTGCAGCAGAATCAGTTCATTTCTGGCTTCAGCCAGTTCGTTCTGCAGTTTTTCCACAGCCAGCTGCTTCATTTCGAGAGTCAGCTGCTGGGACGTCATGTCAAAGGAAATCAGGGGATCGCCCTTGGCGACCTGCTGGCCTTCGCTGACATGGATTTTTGAGATGATGGACGTCGGGCTCAGATAGACATTCTGGCTGTCGGAATCATAAATGGTTCCGTACATTGACATGCCCTCTTCGTAGTACATGCTGTTGAGCATTTCAACCGGGACAACGCTTGCCCTCTGACTTGCCCTGTTATAGGCTTTCAGGCCGAAAAAACCGCCCCCTGCCGTCAGCGCGAGAATAACAGCGGCAATGATTCCCTTCTTATTCTTCATCGCTGTCACCTGCCTCTCCTTCGCTCAGCCGGCCGTCGACAATTGTCATGATCCGTCTGGCATTGGCCGCGACATTGGCGTCGTGGGTGATCATGATCACGGTTGTGCCTTCTTCATTGAGCTGTGAAAAAAGCTCCATGACCTGACGGCCGCTGGCCTGGTCAAGGGCGCCGGTCGGCTCGTCTGCCAGAAGGATTCTGGGATTGTTGATCATGGCCCTCGCAATCGCGACCCGCTGCTTCTGGCCGCCGGAAAGCTGGTTGGGATAGAAGTGGATCCTTTCCCCGAGGCCGACTTTTTTCAGCGCCTCTTCCGCTTTTGCAAGCCGCTCAGCTTTTTTGACGCCGGCATAAATCAGCGGCAGCGCCACGTTTTCAAGCGCTGTTTCACCGGCCAGCAGCTGGAAAGTCTGAAAGACAAAACCGATCTTGTTGAGCCGCACATCCGAAAGCTTCGCGTCATCCATGCCGGAAATATCAATGCCATCCAGGCTGTAGGTGCCTTCATCCGCCCGGTCAAGACAGCCGAGAATATTCATCAGGGTTGTTTTGCCGGAGCCGGAAGGTCCCATAATAGCTATATATTCACCTTCATTTACCTGCAGATTCACGTTCCTGAGGGCCGGCACAACCACCTGGCCGCTGCCGTAATTCCTGCAGATGTTCCTGAGTTCCAGCAGCATCTTTATTCGCCCTCCGTCACTGAGACAGCCTTCATTCCCTCATGCCATGTCTCATCCGGCCAGCCGATCAGGTCATTCTCATCCAGGCCGGACAGGATTTCTGTCTGCCAGGTTTCCTCATCGGTTTCGCCCAGTGTGACCGCCTGCTTTTTCAGTCTGCCGGTGGTGCCGCACCAGACGAAAGGATTGCCGGCGTCGTCATAGGTGACAAAGCTCATGTCAAGCCAGAGTCCTTCCTTCTTTGCGCCCTGGCCGAAATCCGGCTCGATGTAGACATGCTGGCCGAGCATCAGTCCTTCCGTGGAGTCGAGGGTGACATAGAAAGGATATTTCGAGGCACTTTCACCGCCGCCGTAGAAATAGCGGTCATTATTATTCTGTTCGGGTTCGCTGGAGACACTTTCCACCATGCCGTGCCAGACCTGGTTTTCCCGCACTCGGGAACGGACAAAAACTTCCATGCCGGGACTGAACATGCCGATGGACTGTTCCGAGACAGTTCCCTTGATGCGGAACTCACCGGTTTTGGCGACCGTGACGATGGGCGCTTCCATGCCGTCCGCGCTCAGGCCGGTCTCATTGACTGTCTTGACGACGCCGTCAAAGGAAGCCTTGACGTCAGCGTTGTCGATTTCTTTCTGATAGCCGGCGATTTCCTGCTGCTGGACCTGGATCTGATACTGAAGCTGGCGGATCTGCAGCTGGATGTCAGTGGAATTTCCGCTGGAAGCCAGAATGGAAATCTGGTTGTTGCAGTTTTCTATTTCAAGATTGGCGGAGGCCACCTTGTTGGCCGCGTCCGTTGTGCTGTAGCGGAAAAGAGGCGTTCCTTCAGCGACACTCTGGCCGGGGACGACAAAGATCTGCTCAATCGTCCGGCCGGAATCCATCTTATAGTCAGCTGTCTGCTGCGACTCAACGACGCCGCCGTAGCGGTCCATCACTGATGCGGAGCCGTTCATCGCGCTGATTTTCTGCACATAGGCAACGTCGGTGCCGCTGCTGCCGGAGGTGCGGAAAAAAAACCACCAGATGGCAGCACATGCCAGAACCACGGCCGCAATGACTGCCGCCAGACGCTTCCTGTTCTTCATAAAAACCTCTTTTCTCTGCTGCCATAACGGCAGTCTGATATATTCACTGACTTCCGGGATCCTGTGATCCTGCTCCACCATTATACTCCAGCAGGCGGACCGCCCCCAACAGTTAAGCCAATCTTAAGAAAGCCGCCTGCGCTGAGGCGGGCGGCTTCAATGATAATGTTTTTTCTCTCAGCGGGCCGGTATGTCCGGACCTTCATCGGCATTCAGCACACCCTTTTCAAAGGTTGCCCATGTGCCTTCGGAAGGCAGCCAGACATTCTCGTCGATGCGGTACCATGTGTAGCCGCTGGCCTCTGTTGTTTCATAAACCGGATAAGCGGAATTCGGTACCGAGTTGCCTACCGCCTCATAGCTGGGATCAGGACCGGTGCGGAAGTTCAGGTCAGCCACGTGGACAGTCAGCGTTCCCAGCGGCTCTGATTTTTCTGTGCCGAACAGGGCTGTCCAGGTCAGGTTGCGGCCTCTTTCCACGGCCTGGCCGACATTGATGATGCCCCACTGCTTGCCGACGCGGACATATGCCTTGCCGTTATAGACGCCCATGATGTCATTGAAGACATAATCGGTGACTTCGTCGCCGTTTTCATTGAGCAGTGCCCAGTATCCGTAACGCTTGACCGGGGCATAGCCGGAACTGAAGTTCTTGGCGTCATGGTAAGCCCAGCCGATCTGGGTGGCGCTTTCGGCATGGATGAAGATGGTGGTGTCGCTGTATTTCAGCCGGTAGTAGCCGTTGGCATAGGAGGCTGTCTGATAGGTGCCGAGATCCTCAAGAACATTGGGACCGATGGAACCGTTCTGGAAAACGACGACCCTCGAAACTGTCTTGTACATCGGATCAAGAACCGGGACGATCATGTTGCGGGTCAGGCCGGTGCCGCTGTATGGCGCGAATGAATAGGAGCCGCTGGCGGATCCGTCTTCATTTTTTCCGGGTGTCAGGACGCCGAATGTTCCGTCGACAATCGCGAAATACGGCATCGCTGAGGTATCGCTGTACGGCGCAAACTGATAATCCGCAAACGGAACATCCGTCACCGCGGTAAAGTCCGGTGTGAACACGACCGCTGAGGAAATGGTCGAATTGCAGTAGCCATAGGCATAGACCCAGTTTCCTTCCGCGTTTTTGACCTTCGCCATCGTGATACCCTTGGCAAACGGGGTGGAGTGGACATTGACCGTCGGCACGAACAGCTGGTTGCCGTTATAGTCGTAAACACCGTGCTTGCCGTCCTTTTCGATGACAACCGCGTTGTTTTCATAGCCGGTCTCGTACCATTCCTGGGGCATGCCGATTCTTTCCTCATCACCCAGAACTGTGCCGCCTTCATAGGCAATTTCAACCTGGTCAAAGGCGTCCATGTCCTTGACGGCGTCAATATTCAGCTCGCCAGGTTTTTTGACCCAGGCGCCCTGGACTTCTTCAACGGGCTCCGGGGATGCGGTTTCTTCCGGCTCTTCGTTCTTTTTCTGTCCGCAGCCGGCGAGCATACTGATGACCAGCGCGGAAATGATCCATTTTTTCATAAGCTTGTCCTCAGAAACATTGTACCAAAACTGTACCGAATCCGTGAACGGAAAGAAAAAGCACATCATTTAAGATGTGCGCTGAAGCATTATTTTCCGGAATTCTTCTTCTTTTCCTCGGCGTAAATCCGGGCGTTCTCTTTTTTGATCCGCTCTTCCTCACGCTTCATTTCTTCCGCTTTTTCCTTTTCTTCAGCCTTGCGGGCCGCTTCCCTGCCGATCGCGTCCGCTTTGGCCTGGGTCAGGCGGATCGGGTCGACAACGTTGAGGAAGGAAACAACATAGCCGCCGAGCATGAACGCGGCGCCCTGGGTGTTGTTGAGCAGCGCGACGAGAACCAGCGTCACAATCAGCACCGCGACAAGACCGACTGCCGCAAGCAGATCGCGGATTTCATGCGTCTGTCTGTAATTCTTTATCTTTTCCGACACAATTGTGAATACAAATATACCAGCAGCCCAGCTCAGGGCCATAAAAAAGATATTGATAAAAATCTGCATGGTTATTCCTCCGCAAACGCAAATTGATTATAGCACGGAAATATTAAAACAGCTTAAAATGCTCACAGGCCAGCGCGACCCCGTCTTTTTCGCAGTCAGCGGTCACATAATCCGCCGCCGCTTTGACATCATCAGCGCCGTTTCCCATGGCCACGCCGATTGTGGCGGCTTTGATCATGCCGATGTCGTTGCCGCCATCCCCGAAAGCCATCCACTCTTCGTTTTCAAGGCCGTATCTTGCCAGCATTCTGCGGATTCCCTCGGTCTTGCCGCCGCCGGCAGGAATCATATCGGCAAAGTCCGGCGACCATCTTGCCGATTCCATCTGCGGCGCGTGGGCAAGGAACTCAGGATCCCTTTGAGCTTCCATATACGGGCAGATCTGATACGTATCGTGGGTAAAGCTGCGTTCGGGATCTTCAACCGGAGGCATCTGGTCAAGCCTGCCGATGGAAGAGAGATAGGCGTGCATGCCCTCATTGAAGCGGATGTCATAGGAATGATCCAGTTCATAGAAAATGCACGGGAAATCAGCTTCCGCCTTCAGCCAGGGCACCAGTTCCTTCAAAGTTTCCTGACTGACCGTCTGCCTGTGGAAGACCTCCCCTTCGGCGTCCACGCAGTACTGGCCGTTGAGCAGGATCAGCCCGTCCCAGGGGAACGCGTTGAATTCCTCCGCCAGCAGCTGCAGGTGCACCGGCGGCCGGCCGGACGCGACAAAAAGGCGGATGCCCTTCTCCTTCATGGCGTACAGCGCCTTCAGGCATGATTCAGGCATCACCCTTGTCTTCATCGAAATCAGGGTGCCGTCAATATCAAAGAAGACCGCTCTGATCATTGATCATCCTTTCTATGCCCTCCAGCTTTGTTGTGCCGCCTGCCACTTTCTCGATAATCAGGGCGATGATCTGCTTCTGCAGGGTGCCGCATTTGCGGTAGTTGGCGATCAGTTTTTTCTCGGCGGCTGTCAGCCTCGGCGCTGTCGATGTGGATGTTTTCTTCTTCGCGGCCGTGCTGGAAGCCGGTTTTTTCTTCGCTGTGGTCGAAGAAGTCTTCTTCCTTGCGGACGTTGAAGATGAAGAGGTTTTTCTGCCGGATGAAGAAGTGGTCTTGCGTCCGGAGGATGAGGTTGTTTTTCTGCCGGCGGCAGCGGTTGCTCTGGTGATTTCTTCTTCCATGTCTCTGTCTCCTGGAATATCAGATATCTTAAAAAAGCAGTCAGTCACAAACGGACCGGCTGCCGTGAGTGTTTCCCTTTCAGAAACCGAAATAGAGAATCGGGAAAACAAGAATCATGATCAGTTCCTTCTGGGACAGGCTCTCATCATATTCCGCCCGGTAGCTGGGATCAAAGCTGACACCGTTCTCCCTGATCGCGGCAATGCCGCCGGCACGGCTGATGGCGCCTACTCTTTTCCCTTCCTTTGTGAATGTGAAACTCTGTTTGTCTTCCCTGACGGCGTCAAACGTGTCATCGCCGAAATCGATCGTGTATGTTTCGTCACGGTTCCATCTGATATCAGCGAATTTCAGGTTTGTGCCGCTGTAATAAACGGTTCTCTTTGTCACGCCGGGAATCAGTGTCTGGTCAGTGTCATAGTCGCTGCGCAGGCTGATATTGGCGGTTTCAATCAGAACCGGTGCCGAAGGCTCCTTGACCATTTTTGTGTTCAGGATGATTTTCCCGTTCTCAAAAACAGCACATTCCAGAACACCCGGCCGTGAACTTCTGTATACGTTATAACTCTTCATCTGAAACTCTCCGTATGTATGTTCAGTCAGCACTCATTGTGATTCTGCCGCTGACCTTGACAGCTGCCGGTGAGCAGAGGATCAGATTGTGGCCGACCTTTTCAATTCTGCCGTCCAGCGCATAGACAACACCGGTCAGAAAATCAATCATTCTCTGGGCGTAGTCCTTGGAGAGCCGGTGCAGGTTTACTGTCACGACACTTCCTTTTTTGATTGCGTTGGCAATGGCAGTCGCATCTTCAAATGCTTTTGGCTCAAAGAGACCGATTGTGGATGAAGCTGATGCCGCTGGGGAGGAAACTGTTTCTTCCTCTTCGTATTCTGAGTCTTCTTCAATTCCTGTCAGAAATTCTTTCCAAGCCATATTCATTACTTCCTTTCCGTCGTATTCCGAATCTGAAAATATTATACAACATCTTCATGGGAATGAATCTTAACAAGCCGAAAAACAGGAGCCGCGCAGACCGCTGGCCCACGGAAAAAGCTGCGCGTGTCTTCCGGGGGACGCACAGCTGAGAATTCCGGATTGCGCGGCAGATTTATCTGGCGAGTTCGTATGCCAGCCAGTACGGTTCACCGCCCAGGAGTGTTCTGATCTGGTCCATGCTTGCAGTCATGAAGTCAGGACCGGCCTCAACGAACACAGCTGTGTCGGAATGCTCTGTCAGGAAAGCGACTGTGAACGCGCCGGCATCTCTGGCAGTGCGCAGGTTTTCGGGATTGTCACTGATATAGACACAGTGATCAGCGCCGGCTTCGCGGCAGATCTCGGTAATGTCGGAGACTTCCAGTTCCACGGTTCTGTTTGTGTCATTTCCCCTGACATAGTTAAAGTAATCATACATGTCAGAGCTCTTGAGATAGAGTTCCAGCATTGACTGTGAACGGTCAGAAAGGACAGCCGTCTGATATTTGTTTTCATTGAGCCATGTCAGCAGGCGTCTGACGCCGTGCATCGGCTGGATCAGGTCATTCAGGTGCTGTTCCTGGTAGTCAAGGAGTTCCTGAACACATTTGGCTGTCGAGCGGCGCGGGAAATACTTTTTCATCATGACTTCCGGTACGGCTGTCAGAGCTTCAGATTCCACTTCCGAGTTGAATTCATTACCCTTTTTATAGCGGTCAAAAATCTCTCTGTAGGCTGCGATCACAGCGGTGTCTGTGTCCATGAGTGTGCCGTCAAAATCGAACAGAACTGCGGGTTTTGCAGCTTCCTGTTCCATCTTTCTGAACTGTTTGTCCTTTTTATTCATATTATCTTCCTCAAGAATTTCTCTTTAACAATAATGTAGCACAAAACAGAGCCTGTAACGCATGAACGCCGCAAAAAAAAGTGAAGAACCTTGCAGTTCCTCACCTGTCTGCGAAAATCCTGATTTTTGCCGGCAGAACGTCGATCACGACATGCAGGGTGTTCTTGGCGTCCTCACCGTCAAGCGTCCACGGCGTTTCCTCATCGAAGAACATTTCGAGGTGCTTGACCTGCCAGTGGCTGATATGCTTTTCATCCATATTGGCGCCGATCAGTTCAGATCCGAGCTCCGCTGTTTCCTTGACATTTTCCGGATGGCGGACCATGGTCAGTTCAAAGCAGCCGTCGTCAATCCGCGAGGAGCCGATCAGGCCGTTCTTGATGCCGGCCACCGAAATCGAATTTGAGACAAACCCGGCCAGGTAATCCCCCTCCTCCTCAATGCCGTCATGGATGAAACGGCAGTGGCGGACATAATTGATATCCTCCGGGATGACAGCCAGGGTGTTGAGCACATACGCGCCGTAGCCGAACGCGTTCTTTAAATCCCTGGGGGTTGTATAGGAAACTTTTGTCAGTGCTCCGAAGCAGGCAACGTAATTGAAATACTCATCATTGAAGGCGCCGATGTCATATCTCTTTGTCCTGCCCCTGAGGATCATCCGGCAGATTTCCTTCACCGAGATCCTGTCTTTTCTGTACAGGGTCCTGGCAAAGTCATTCGTGCTGCCGAAGGGAATATAGCCGATCGGTATATCGATGCCGTCGCCGGCAAGGACATTGATGACATGGTTCAGGGTGCCGTCGCCGCCGCATATGACAAGCGATTCAAACTCGCTGTGTTTCTCACGGATGATTGTTTCCGAAGTCAGGCCGCGGGAAGGAACGATCGGGAAGACGGTGACTTCACAGCCGTTTTCACTCAGAATCTGAATGATATCAAAAAGACTCTTCGAAACATTTCCGCCCAGTCCTGCGTTGCCGTTGCAGATCAGTAGTATTTTTCTGCGCATGTACGTCCTCCTTTCCCTGAAAGCGATTACTTAATATGATAAACCCGTTTCCGGTTTTTACAAGTTAACTGATACTTTAAGATGATCCGATCATTCCGAAATGCCTGAATGCCGCCGCCAGGCCGTCGTGGTCGACGTCGTCTGTGACATAGGAGGCGATCGCCTTCACAAAATCCGGGGCGTTGCCCATCGCGACGGAATGAGGCACATATTCCAGCATTTCAAAGTCATTGCCGCCGTCCCCGAACGCCATGGTTTCATCCAGCGAGATCCCATGGTGCTTCAGGAAGACGTCGATGCCCCTGACCTTGGTGCCGCCGATCGGGGAAATGTCGGTGAACAGAGGATGCCAGCGTCCCGACGTGCAGTGCGGCATTTTCTCAAGCAGCTGCTTTTCACGTTCCTCATCGACAAAGCTCATGACCTGATAGATGCTTTCCTCCAGCACATGGGAAACGTCGCCGGCCGGATGATTGTCATTGTGGGTGATGGCATGGATCGCGTCGACCCTTTCATCACGGAAATTGAACACCTTGGAGTCGCGCATGACAAATCCCGCCGGGAACGGATCCTTTTCGATCTCAGAAAGAAGTACTTCCAGGTCTTCCTTCACAATGGTGTTTTCATACAGGACATTTCCGTCCGCGTCAAAGCAGAACTGTCCGTTCAGTGTGATATAGCCGTCAAACGGGAGATCCTTCAGCACCTCCAGGCCGCCTTTGGCGCGTCCTGTCGCAATGAAAAGCCTGATCCCCTTTTCATGCAATTCAAAAAGTGCTTTTCTGGCTGAGGAAGGAACCTCATGGGTTTTGAAGCTGACAAGCGTTCCGTCGATATCAAAGAATACTGCCCTGATCATATAAATCCTCCGGTTGGTAAAAATAATATAGCAAAAAAATGATATACTTTGCAGGCTGTGAGGGCTGTCTATGAGTGCACTTT
>JAUNJW010000002.1:0-9017 GCA_030533035.1 Erysipelotrichaceae bacterium | reverse complement strand
GCCGGACCGGACTTTTATGTCCGGGTTCTTCACGTGGCTGTGCCGGTTATGCTGCAGAATGCCGTCACCAGTTTTGTCAGCCTTCTGGACAATATAATGATCGGCCAGGTCGGCACGCTTGAGATGTCGGGCGTCTCGATTGCCAACCAGCTGCTGTTCATCTTCAACCTGACAATCTTCGGCTGCGTCAATGCCGCCGGCATCTTTTCCGCCCAGTACGCCGGGCGAAAAGACACCGAGGGGGTCAGAAACTGCCTGCGGCTCAAGCTGCTGATTGTCCTGGCGGCGTCGGCGCTTGCGTCCCTCATCTTCCTGCTGCGGGCCGATCAGCTGATCTCGCTGTATCTCAATCCGGATCTCAATGATCCGGCGGAAATTGCCTATACGCTTAACTGCAGCAGAGAGTATCTGATGATCATGCTGGCGGGGCTTGTCCCCTTTGTCATATCCCAGGCCATCGCCTCCACGATGCGCGATGACGGCGACACGGTTCTTCCGATGCGGGCCAGCTTCGCGGCTGTCGCCATCAACTTTGTCTTCAACTGGCTGCTGATCTTCGGCCACTTCGGATTTCCGAAACTCGGGATCCTGGGCGCCGCGGCCGCGACGGTGATCTCCCGGTTTGCCGAAATGATCTGGCTGATCATCAAGGCATTCCAGTCAAGAAATACCAAGACATATTTCAGCGGCGTCTTCAGGAATTTCAGCATTCCCGGACCGCTGCTGGCTAAGGTGGCGCTCAAGGGAACGCCCCTGGTATTCAATGAACTGCTCTGGTCGCTCGGCATTGCCGGCATCAGCCAGTGCTATTCCACCCGCGGCCTGGACGCGGTGGCTGCCTGCAACATTTACTCCACGGTCAACAATCTGTTCCTGATTGTCTGCATGGGCATGGGCTCGGCCATCGGCATCATAGTCGGCCAGCTGCTCGGCGCCGGCAAACCGGCAGAAGCCGCTGACACTGACCGGAAGCTGATTGTCTTCTCCATACTGCTCAGTATTCTGACCGGCCTGGTCATGATCCTCAGCGCGCCGCTGTTTCCGATGGTCTACAACACGACCGATACGGTCAGAAGAACCGCTGCCTCACTGCTGCGGATCGCCGGCCTGATGATGCCGGTCATTACCGTATGCAACGCCACCTACTTCACCCTGCGCTGCGGCGGCAAAACCCTGATCACCTTCCTTTCCGACAGTGTGTTCACCTGCCTGGTCTCATGGACCGTCGCCCTGGTGCTGTCCCGTTTCACCAGCCTGCCGGTTGTCATGATCGTCTTCTTTGTCAGCGCCGCCGATCTGATCAAGGCTGTTTTCGGGATGATTCTTGTTGAAAAAGGCGTCTGGATCAACAATCTGGTCGCGTCTGTCTGAACTTAAAACCGCTCCGGCGGTTTTTTGATATGATGGACTCATGATCAAGGCAGTCCTGACATCCGACTTTCATCTGAGCGTTTCTTCCGGCAGATCCGCCGCCGTGGTACCGGCCCTGGAATACCAGCCGGAAATCATGCGGGCCTTTTTTGCGCAGGTCACGGAACTGAAACCGGATCTTCTGATCGTTCTGGGAGACAATACAAACGGCGGGAGATATGCGGATGTCCTGAAACTGAAAGAGTATCTTCTGCCGCTGGTGCGCCAGGGCATTGAACTGATCATGATTCCTGGCAACCATGATTTTGACTGCGGTCCTGAAAAATACTATGAGGAACTTCTTTTTCCGCTCATGAACCCGGATGACAGGGATCCATTCTCCTTCAGCTTCGCCAGACGGATCAGGGATGTGCTGTTTCTGGCAGTGGATGATCATGAAAGCGGAAGATCTGCCTGCGGCGTGCTCAGACCCGAAACAATCCGGTGGCTGAAGAAACAGCTGGATACAGCAGCGGCGGATCATCTGCGGCCGGTCTTTCTTTCCCATCACTCGCTGATCGCGGACGGCTGGCAGGTCAGAAAGGAATTCTACTGTCTGCAGCCGGATACGGTTCTTCCCCTGCTGCAGGAACACGGCGTCAGACTTGCCTTCTGCGGCCACCAGCATGACGCTGCCATATACCGCAGCGGCAATCTTTATGAAGCCGCTGTGCCGATGCCGGCAGACGGATCCCATCAGTACGGTCTTCTGACCATCACTGACCATAATGCGGATTACTCCCTGCACCGCCTGAAATTTGAAGGCCTCCTGGCTGAAAATATCGCCGAGACTGACCGCCGGGCGGAAGAATCAAAAAAAGCTGTTTTCGAAAAACTTCTGGAAAACAGCCGCTATGACAGGGATGAAATGATGGCAGTTCTGACGGCTTTCAATAAAGCCCATAACAATTCAGAACTGTATGACCAGAGGGACAGAATCAGGGCAATGCCAGGCTATGAGCAGACGATGGCTTCCCTTGGCGAAGGAATCTGGAGTAACTGGATCCGGAGCCTGCTGGCGGAAGACAGACTTCCGGAAAACAGGCTGCGCATTCCATTTTAATCAACATTGAGACGGATGATCCAGTCCGTCTTTTTGATTTTCCAGACAGCCCAGACTGTCTTGAGAATGTAGTCAATCCGCAGACTCAGATAGATCCAGAAAGGATCCAGCCTGAGCACCAGGGCGACAAGGAAACCGGCAGGGATGTTGATCAGCCAGCATGTCAGCAGATCGACTCTCGTGACTGCCGCCGCCTGGCCGCCGCCCCTGAGAACTCCCTTTGTCAGGATCATCTGCATGCTCAGGAAGAAGACAGCGATGCCGGCTGCCCTGGTCAGCTGCGCCGCCGTGGCAATCGTTTCCGCCGACACATTGAAGAAGCCGGTGATCACCGGCGCGATCAGCCGGGTCAGAATGGCAGCCGCAAGACCGATCAATGCCGAGATATTAATGAAGTATCCGGCGAATTCGTCCGCTTCCTCCATATTGCCGGCGCCGATGATATGGCCGATCATGACATTGGCGCCCATCGCCGCGCCGAACAGGAACAGCGAGGAAATCGTCCAGATGTTATGGACAATGGTATTTGCCGCGATGTAATACTCCGACACCCGGCCGGTGATCATGGCCGCCGCGGAAACATTCAGGTTGCCGGTGACTTCGGAGATAATGCTCGGGGTGCCGATCCGGATGAAATCTGAGCGGGCCGCTTTGTCAAGACCCAGCCTGATATCCGCAAGGCGCCAGCCCAGCTTCTGATCCCGCGCAATGCCTGTGATGACGACCGCCAGTTCAGTCACTCTTGCCAGCACTGTTCCGATGGCCGCTCCGGCCAGGCCCAGGGCAGGCGCGCCGAGGTTTCCGAAAATGAATACCCAGTTGAAGAAAACATTGGCGATGCAGGCAAACAGGGATGAGGTAAAGCCCAGGCGGTTGACACCGGCCGCCCTGAGGATGATCACCGCGGTCAGCGGCACTGCCTGCAGCAGCATCGTCCAGGAAAGAATTCTCAGGTATACGGCGCCGCTTTCTATGATTGCCGGACTGTCGGTGTAGATCGAAATGATAAAGGACGGGAACAGGCGGGAAACCGCAAAGAAGAAGACACTGATCACAAGCGCCGCCTTGATACAGAATGACAGCATCGCCTTCACTCTTTCCGGCCGTCTGTTGCCCCAGGCCTGGGAAGCGATGATCAGGCCGGCGTTGGCGATGCCCATGATGACTGTCATATACAGATACGGGAACTGGGAAGAGATATTTACTGCCGAAAGCGCGATATCCCCGAGGGTGCCGACCATGACAGTGTCAATCAGGTTGACGATCATGGTGACAGCTGACTGCAGACCGATCGGCAGCGCGATCATGATCAGCCGTCTGATAAAATCCCTGTTCCCGAAATATCTGCTCATTTCTTCCTCCCCTGATTCATTTCTTTTCTTCTCACAAATTGACAGAAAAAGCAACTGCCGCGCAATTAAAAGCCACCGGTTTCCCGGTGGCCGAACACGATCTCAGAGTTTTGGGGGAATCTGCAGATCTTGTCACAGACACATTAACACAATCAGAGGAGCGCTTCAACTTGCGTAATCTGAACAAATATGACATTTTTCATTTTTTGTTGACTGTTTGGATGCTTTTGTGCAATTGCACCATCTTCTGTGCAATGTGCGCCAAAAAATCAACTATTCTTTCACCGGCGGAAGCTTCTGACCCAGCTGACAAGGGAATCATGCCAGATGTTGTTCCTGACGTCACGCTCCATCTGATCCGTGACCGGACCGTTGGCACGCATCCTGTCCAGGACTTCTTCCTGGAGTTCTTCGACGCTCATTTCCTCCAGTGATTTGCCTGCCCGCTGTTCTTTTGTGACGGCGGGTTTCGCTTTTTCTTCCTGCTTCGGTTTCGGCTGCGGCTTCACCTTCTTTGTGACCGGCTTGAACTTCTTTCCGGCCGGAATCCAGATTTCGCCGCTGCAGCCGCTGACACTGACTTTCAGACGGCCGCCTGACGCCTTTGCTTTAGTGCCGCTTAATGCGCCGGTATATTCACCGTCTGCCGCCGCCACGTCGAAGGACGCCTCTGAAGGAGCGTTGTTGACAGTCACGATCACATTGCCGCGGGCAAAGGCATACTGGCTGGTTGTCAGGGAAAGCTCACGGTAATCGCCGTACCAGAGATCCGGCGTCGCAGAATGGATTTTTCCGAGTGCCGCAATCAGCTGTGTGCAGGGATTTTCCGCAATTGCGTCTTTATAGTCTGAAAGATTCAGCTGCGGTCTTAACGGGGCGTCAGTGCCCCATGTCTTTTTCCCCTCGATGCCGAATTCACTGCCATAGTAAATTGAAGGAATGCCCGGCAGCGTGTAAAGAAGAATATGAACCGGTGTGTAATGGGATTTGTCGGTAAGCTTTGACATGATCCTTTCTACATCGTGGTTGTCGACAAAGTTGTACAGCTTCAGATCCCGCGGGCACATGTCCAGCTGCCGTTTGACAGTATGGGCAATCTCAAAATAGTTGTGGTCATTGTGGCCGGAGTAGAGTCCTTTGTGCAGAGCGTAATTTGTCACTGAGTGCAGAGTTTCGTCATTGGCCCAGCGGCTGTAGTCGCCATGGATCACTTCGCCCATAAGCCAGAAGTCTTCCTTGACCTCATTGGCAGTGCGGCGCAGCTGTTTCATAAAGCCGAAATCAAGGACATCGGCCGCATCAAGACGGATTCCGTCGATGTCAAATTCCTTTACCCAGTAACGGATGACATCGCAGATGTAATTCTGCACTTCGGGATTTCTCTGGTTGAGCTTGGCCATGATATTGTAGCCGCCCCAGGATTCATAGCTGAAGCCGTCATTGAATTCATTGTTGCCCCAGAAATTCACATTGCAGTACCAGTCCCTGTAACGGGAATTTTCCCGGTTCTGACGCAGGTCCTTAAAGGCAAAAAACTCTCTGCCGGTATGGTTGAACACACCGTCGAAAATGACCCTGATTCCTCTGGCGTGGCACTTTGCCACAAAGCTGACCAGGTCTTTATTGGTGCCCAGGCGCCGGTCAAGGGTATGGTAATCGGTTGTCTCATAGCCGTGTCCGGTCGACTCAAACAGCGGCCCGATATACAGGCCGGTGCAGCCGATGGCGGCGATATGGTCAATCCAGTCGGTAATGTCATTCAGTCTTGAAACCGGGGCGGATCCGTCGTTATGCTCCGGGGCTCCGCATAATCCCAGCGGATATATATGGTAGAATACCGCTTCTTCATACCAGCTCATGTTGTATTCCTCGTTTCTTTTTTCAATAGCAGTCATTGTAGCACAATGTGCTCCCAGGCCAAAATCAGCCCTTCTTCGCAAGCGAGACCGTAAATGTTTTTTCATCCATGCGGGCCAGGGAAAAACGGACCGGCGCCTTTTCAAACTCTGCCTGCTGATTCAGGGCATATTCGCATACTGCAAGATCGTCAAGCGATCCTCTGACACGGCATGTCATATGCATGTTGTCATTTCGGTCAAAGTCTGTCTGAATCACCCTGACAGACTGGCGCAGATTGTCCTCCAGAAGAATCCTGACCTCATTGGCAAGAGATGCCCTTGTTTCCTCAATCAGATCCTTCAGTTCCTCTTTCTGGGCAAGGCTGTTTTTTTCAAGTCGTTTCCGCGTAAACACCACGATCCTGATCGCGCATAGAATCATCAGAAAAGCACAGCAGACAGCTGCCGGTTTCAGCAGCGGGACCAGAAAACCGCCGGCTGTGAAAACCAGTGAACAGAGAGCCGCAAAGACAAGCGCCCCGATATGTTCCGCTCCGAAGACAAGGGAAACGCAGGCGATTGCCCCGAATGCCAGCACTGTCATCTCTTTCTCGGCGCTGCCGGGATCCTTCATCAGCTGAAAGAACAGATACAGACAGTAGATCAGCAGAAGCAGCGCCGGCAGCCTGAGAATCCAGGACGCCCGTGAAGTTTCCGCAGGCGCGAAATGATCCCAGAGTTCCACCTCCGTCTGCTCAGCCAGCTGCTTTGCGGATGAGGTGAAAGTGCCGTTGGTCAGCACTGCCGCCCTGTCAAGCCCGTAGCATGTCATGCCGGCATATGCCTGCTGGACGGCGTCATTGCCGACAGGCGCTGAATAGTATTTGCACTGAAAGCCCCACCTGATTCCTCTGTCCTCTGCCACCAGATCGATTCCCTGATCATGCGAGGCTTTGGTTACGCGGACATTCCGGAAGCCGAGTTTTTTCAGTTCTTCTGCGCACCAGCGCTCATACTCTGTTCCTGTCATATGAAGAATTATAACAAAAAAGAAAACCGGAATTCCTTCCGGCCTGATCTTCATTCCTCTTCGGTGATTGTTTCCTGGGCTCCGGTTCTCAGCAGAGCCTGGGCCTGGGTGGCCTCGGCCCGGAAGCGTTCGGCGTCGGCCCTGGCAGCAGCGGCCTCCGCTTCGAGACGGCGGTTCTTCTCTTCCTCTTCTTCCCTTCTGGCTCTTTCCTGGGCAGCCAGTTCACGCTCTTTGCGGCGGATGACGCCGCCGATCCGCATGGAAAGACTGAACAGGACAAAGGCAGCGGTAATGCAGATGATTCCTATCAGCATGAACAGCATGCCCCGCTTGCAGTCGGCATTTGTCATCAGGGTGGTAAGTTTGCTGACAAAGGTGTGGTTGGTCAGATAGGTATACAGCATCAGTCCCATGCCGCCGATCAGTAGAACAAGTGAAATGAAGCTGATTATTTTTTTCAGTACTCTCATACGGATACCTCCGGTACATTTTCTATTATAGCAAGGAAAAGGTGTTTTCCCGCCCCAAAGCACAGATATCATTTTTGTTAAAAGCGCGCCCACAGCAGTTTTGGTAAAAAATATTGGACTGTGTGGATGAAATTCCAAAGCATAAATGATATGATACTTCTGTTCGGTTGGTATTACCGGGCATATCCGTTCGGAATGTAGTAACGTACCGCAGCAGATATGCGATCAAATGAAAGGAGTTCATATGCCCAGAGTAGTCGTTAAGGAAAATGAAGATCTCGATTCCGCACTGCGCAGATTCAAGCGTCAGGTCAACAACAGCGGAGTTCTTGCAAAATGCCGTGCCAAGGAATTCTATGTCAAGCCCGGTGTCGCAAGAAGACTTAAGAGCGAAGCTGCCCGCAAGAAGAGAAGAAAGTAATGGATAACCCTGTCAGGAATAAGGGGATCAGAATACAGAAAGGCCAGTCAGCCCTGGACGCCATGCGGGATGTCATTCCGCACTGGATCCACGATACCAGGGAAGATCCGGCCTCAGTTACAGGATTGATTTATCTGCGTACATGCAAATGCTCCGAGTGCGGTTTCGGCGTCAGCTTTGAAAAGCCGTTCTGCCCCCACTGCGGCGCAGTCATGCACAAACTTAAAGGTATCTGACATGGACAGGATCACCTTCGATTTCGAAAATGATTTATTCATTGCCGAAAATGATGAGGGGAAGCTGGAACAGAAAATACCGGGGCTGAGCAGATCCCGGCAGAGAATTCTGGCGGACGCAGGCATTCTGATCATGGATGCCTCCGGCATGGGTGATCTCTTGAGGCAGCTGCAGGATGGTACCCTGGATCAGGAGGAATTCTGTGAAGAACTCATGGAAAAGATCCTTGATCATGTCAAATCGCAGTATCATGATTCATTGAACTGACATATTTATCAAATATAGAAAAAGAACCTGCTGACTCAGGTTCATTTTCTTTCTGGAGGGATTGAATACATTCGCATCTGTCTTCCGACAGTGACTATCTTAAAGTACATGTGTGTATGGCAGATGGCGGATTTGTGAAACTTCTGTGTTATCATGTGATTGGTAAACAAGGAGGTACAGTCCATGAAATGTCCCAGATGCGGAAAATCCATTCCCGACCGCGCGTTCCAGTGCCCCTACTGCAATAAACGCACAAAGAAAGGCTGGCAGCACGAAGGCGAGAAAATCGTCGCGCCGCTGACCAACATGATTAAAAAAATCACCAGAAAATAATGCATGACGGCCGGATTCCGGCCGTCATCTGTCTGAAATGTGGAAAAGTATGCCGCAATTATAAAAAAGTGTATTGACCTTTCAGCCGGGAAATACTATTATCTCTTTCGCCGGTTAAAGGAGAATTACAATTCATGAAAATAAGTCTGGTAGATGCTGCGTATGAGTATCTGAAAGCTGTCAATTCCAGCATTCCCTTCAATGAACTTTATGCGGAAGCCGCTGAAAAGGCTGCTGTCCCCGAAGACCAGCTCAGGCGCAAAAGAAGTTCATTCTATTCCCATCTTTCACTGGATTCCCGTTTCACCCAGGGTGAAAACAATACGTGGGATCTGACCGAAAACCACAGCTATGATGAAACACACATCACAGTCGACCAGATGGACGGGGATGACGACGAGGAAACTGAAGACAACGATCTTTCAGAAGATGACGAAGACAGCTCCGCAGACACACTGGATATCAGCAGTCAGTCAGAGGATTATTGACACGGTTGAAAAGAGACGGACATGAATTCCGCCTCTTTTTTCATTTCTGATAGTCCAGCCAGCTGCCGTCATCGGCAATCCAGCGGTTCGGCTCAATCATATACCAGG
>JAUNJW010000077.1 GCA_030533035.1 Erysipelotrichaceae bacterium | reverse complement strand
AGTGAGTTGAATCCTCTGTTCAGGGCAGGGGACTTGCTCTTGTAAACTTTATCGGTACGGCCTTTGCGCACCAACTGGTTTATTGTAGGCATTTCTTTGTTCTCCTTTCTCTTTTGTGCACACGTTTCCAAGTGTGCCGGATCTGTGACTTTTTTTAGGCTTTGCCCACGACAAAGCCAACTTTTGGTCAAGCTAGTACATAATAACGGCACATATCTTCAATGTCAAACATATTTTTTCTCTTTTTTCAACTTCTTTCACAGTTGGAAATCCAACCTGTTTTCAGCGCCGCCAAACACCGTGAATGGCAATCTTTTCTTTTCCTTTTACTTGACGCTGAGGATATAATAGATATCACAGGAGGTGCGTTATGGCGAAGAAGAAAGTTTGCGATTTCTGTCTGAGTGAAGGCGGCGGTCTTTTCAACCGTCTGGAAACCCTGCCTGACGGACATCATATGTGCAAAGACTGCAAGAAGCTCATCCAGAGATACGGTCTTCCTCTGAAGCACGAGGTTTTCCAGACTCTTGTGACTGCCCAGCCCAATATGAAAGAAATGATCATGGACGCCTATCTGGAAAACAACGACGCGAATGATGCACTGGCACAGTATTATCCTTTCCCGTCTGTTCTTATGCATGCCGGTGAGCACTGCATCAACTGCGTGGACGCCACAATCACCGTCGACAAGGATCTTGTTCCCACTGTTCCCGCTGTCCGTTCGATCCAGGCTGTCCAGAAAGGATCCATCCACAATATCCGTGACGCCTCGGGCGATAAAGAGACCGCGGTCATCAGCGGCAAATTATATGAAACAGAAGCTGCCCTGTATTTCATCTCCCCTTATGTGGTCAACTGCCACAGGCTTGGCTACATGAAGCGGAATACCGGCGACACCGACCGGGTTGTGGTCGTCACCCCGACCAAGTCATTCACATATAAGATTGATCATGCCGATCTGTTCTGGATGCGTGAGCGTTTCTATTCCAAAGTCAACGCCGCCCGCCACAACAAAGACCAGCATCTGATCTATATCACCAATGACAACCAGGTCAGAATCACCCCGGGTGTCTATGACATTCCCAAGAGCCTGCGTCCGGGCATCTACAAGGTCAAGGCGATCAAGGACGCCGGCCTGCATATCCGCGATGCGATGGGCAAGGTCAAGGATTACTACGAAAACGAAGAACATATCGATCTGCGTGACGGCGGTGTCCTGGAATGCACCGGTGAATACCAGCTGCAGTGGATCGGCGAAGAGGAAGCTTGATTCAGAGGGAAGGCAGACGCCTTCCTTTTTTAATATAAAGAAAACGCTCCGTGCCGGGAGCGTTATTGATTCCAGGGGTTTTCAGGGGCAGGATCCGTCGGATCCCAGCCGCGGTTCGGACTTTCGGGATCAATGTATATGGATTCCGGTCTGCCCAGGGGGCCATAGCTGTCCCAGTCGTCATACAGTTCAACGACCGTTCCGACCGGACAGTTATTATAGATCCACAGGGCATCCCTGACACAGAGTCTGATGCAGCCCATGGAAGCGGCGGTGCCGAGCTTGTTGTACTCGTTATATTCCAGATCACCCTGGTTCATCGTGTAGTAAGGAACGGAATGGAAGAGTATGTCACCGACGATGTCGGTCACATACTGGCCATAGCACGGTCCGAACAGAAGTCTCCATCTTGATTTATTGAAGGTGGAATACGTGCCCAGCGGCGTTGCCGGCCCGGTGGAACAGATAAATGCCGTGTAAGGCTCATAGCCGCCTCTGCCGTCGAGGGCATAGACAGTCACTGTGTTCAGGGCCCGGTTGATCCGGATGAAATAAGGATTGCCGTTGCCGGCGGATGCGGGTACCGACGGTTTTTCCGCAATGGTCAGGGTGTATTGCGTTTCACTGGCGTTGCCGTTGATATCCACAGCTTTGACATTCACGGTATAATCGCCGGGTGTATCAGGATCATAGTCCGAACTGACCGTCCATTTCCCCTTTTCTTCTGTCTCTGAGTATTCCAGTTCCCCGTCAACAGGATCCGTTACTGATTCAACATTTGACGCCAGGTCCGCCTCTTCTCCCACCCAGGAAACCATGGTTTCCGAAACCAGGACAATTTCCGGTGCCTGCGTGTCAATGACTGATACATTGTAGAGGAATTCTCTTTCCGCGGTTTCGCCGTAAGTGTCCTGATCTGAAAGCATAACGGTGATTTCATAATCCCCTGCCTTCATCGGGTCCACTTCCCCTTCAACGGACATTTCTCCGGTATGCGACTTAACAAGCTTCGAGAGATCATATTCCCCGCCGTACTCACATTCCAGAAGATCCGCGTCAATATCCACTTTCAGGCTTTCCACGGCTTTGTCGTGGGCTGCCTGTTTTCTTTTCATTTCCTCCCTCTCCTGATAATCCGCGTACAGTTTCATGCCGCCGAAGCCGGCTGCTGCCGCAGCTGCCAGGGAAAGGATGATCCATTTCTTTGACATACAGACAGTGTATACATTTTTAACACATGGTTCAATTGAAAAACTGCCCCGCTGATGGAAGCTGTACTTTACAGGCCTTCCTGCTGCGGAGCAGTTCTTTTTTTTGTTTTTACCGGAAATAATCGACCGCACCGCGGAAGATGAATTCCTGGGTGGAAAGATCCGGGATATTTCCGTACAGGCTTTCGCCGGAGCGTTCGGAATGACCCATCTTGCCGAAAATTCTTCCGTCCGGTGAAGTGATGCCTTCCACCGCGTTGAAGGAATTGTTCGGGTTGAAGTGGATATCGCTGGTCGGATTGCCGTCCATATCCACATACTGGGTGGCGATCTGGCCGTTTCTGATCAGTTCATCCATGACTTCCTTGTTGGCAACGAATCTGCCTTCGCCATGGGAAATCGCGACAGTGTTGATGTCACCCTGCTGTGCATAGCGCAGCCACGGTGATTTCACGGAGGCGATTCTTGTCCTGACAAGCATCGACTGGTGTCTGCCGATCGTGTTGAATGTCAGGGTCGGGCAGTTTTCATCCGTGTCGATAATCTTTCCGTACGGGACAAGGCCGAGCTTGATCAGGGCCTGGAAGCCGTTGCAGATACCGAGCATGAGGCCTTCTCTTTCATCGAGAAGCTCTGTGACCGCCGCCTTGACTTTCGGATTGCGGAAGAAAGCTGTGATGAATTTGCCGGAGCCGTCCGGTTCGTCGCCGCCGGAGAAACCGCCGGGAACGGCGATGATCTGGCTGCGGGCAATGGCCTGCGCGAAGCCTTCAGCGCTTTCTTCAATGTCCTTGCCGGTAAGGTTGCGGATGACAAAGATCTCCGCCTCGGCGCCGGCTCTTTCAAAGGAACGGGCTGTGTCATATTCACAGTTTGTGCCCGGGAAGACCGGAATCAGCACATGCGGTTTTTCACATGTATAGGATGCGTGCATGACGCCGCGCTCTGTATAATCGCACGGGATCAGTTCTGTTCCGAAGGCAACATGCGTATACGGGAAGACCGGCTGCAGCTTGTCTTCGTAGATCTTCTGGATCTTTTCCAGGTCAATGCATTCGCTTTCTGTCTTCAGGACATATTCATCAAGAGTGGAACCGATCAGGCGGGCGTCTTCAATCTCTTCTGCTGTTTCAAACAGGAAAGCGCCGTAGCACTTGTCAAAGAGACCTGTTTCATCGTCCAGCTTCACGCCGATGCGGTTGCCGAGGGCGCACTTGAGCAGGCCTTCGGCGATGCCGCCTCTTTCCAGTGTCCAGACAGAGAGGATCTTTCCTTCTCTGATCAGTTCTTCCATACGGGCAAAGACTCTGCGGACGCTGTCAAAATCAGGCAGTCCGTTTTCGTCATATGCCGGAGCCAGGACATAAAGGTTATGGCCGGCGCCCTTGAATTCAGGGCTGAGAACCCTGTCAGCCTCTGCGGTGGAAACCGCGAAGGAAATCAGGGTCGGCGGAACATCGATGTCCTCGAATGTGCCGGACATGGAGTCCTTGCCGCCGATGGCCGCGATGCCGAGTTCAACCTGGGCCTTGAGGGCGCCAAGCAGGGCCGCGAACGGTCTGCCCCATCTTAACGGTTCATGGTTGACTCTTCCGAAGTATTCCTGGAAAGAGAGCCATGTGTGCTTCAGGCTTCCGCCGGCCGCGATGATGGAAGCGGCTGACATGATGACAGCTGCCATCGCGCCGTGATACGGCGAAGCGCTGGAAAGATACGGGTCGAAGCCCCAGCTCATCAGGGAAGCGGTATTGGTTTCCTTTCCGAGAACGGGGATCTTTGCCGCCATGGCCTGGTTGGGCGTCAGCTGGTATTTTCCGCCGAACGGCATCAGCACCGTGCCGGCGCCGATCGTGGAGTCGAAACGTTCGGAAAGACCCTTCTGCGAGCAGATGTTCAGATCGCCGGCAAGAGCTTCCATCTTTTCGCTGAGGGAAGCGCCGCAGTCTTTCTTTTCTTCTGCTTTGACAGCGGGAACTTCAATGTCTGTATAGCGGCTGGCGCCGTTGGTGTTCAGGAAAGCGCGGGAAATGTTGACAATCTCGTGGCCTTCCAGGGTCATGATCATGCGGGGATTGTCAGTGACAGTCGCCACAACTGTGGATTCGAGGTTTTCGCTGTCCGCCAGGGCGATGAACTTTTCAGCGTCCTTTGCCCGGACAACAACCGCCATGCGTTCCTGGGATTCGGAAATCGCCAGTTCCGTGCCGTTGAGGCCTTCGTATTTCTTGGGGACAGTGTCAAGGTTGATCATCAGGCCGTCGGCCAGTTCGCCGATGGCGACGGAGACGCCGCCGGCACCGAAGTCGTTGCAGCGGCGGATCAGCCTTGTGGCTTCCGGATTGCGGAAGAGTCTCTGCAGTTTTCTTTCCTCCGGAGCGTTGCCCTTCTGGACTTCCGCGCCGCAGCTTTCCAGCGACTCAACACTGTGGGCCTTGGAGCTGCCGGTTGCACCGCCGCATCCGTCACGGCCTGTACGGCCGCCCAGCAGGATGACGATATCGCCGGGTTCGGGAACTTCACGGATGACATTTTCAGCCGGAGCAGCCGCGATGACTGCGCCGACTTCCATTCTCTTGGCGACATAGCCGGGGTGGTAAAGCTCCCTGACAAGACCTGTCGCAAGACCGATCTGGTTGCCGTAGGAACTGTAGCCGTTGGCCGCTGTCGTGACAATTCTGCGCTGCGGCAGTTTGCCCTTCAGAGTGTCTTCCAGCGGCGTCAGCGGATCAGCCGCGCCGGTGATGCGCATTGCCTGATAAACATAGCTTCTGCCGGAAAGCGGGTCACGGATCGCGCCGCCAAGGCAGGTGGCCGCGCCGCCGAACGGTTCGATTTCGGTCGGGTGGTTGTGGGTTTCGTTTTTGAACATCAGCAGCCAGTCCTGCATCTCGCCTTCGACGTCGACTTTGATCTTCACCGAGCAGGCGTTGATCTCTTCGGATTCATCGAGGTCATTGAGCAGGCCGCGCTTTTTCAGGACTTTGGCGCCGATTGTGCCAAGGTCCATCAGGGTTAACGGCTTCGGTGTGCGGCCGGCATAGATCTCTTCCCTGAGCTGCAGGTATTCATCATATGTTTCGCGCACGAAGTCCGGTTCAATTTCAATGTTGTTGATGATGGTGTTGAAAGTGGTATGACGGCAGTGGTCAGACCAGTAGGTGTCAATCACTCGGATTTCGGTGATCGTCGGATCACGCTTTTCTTCCTCTTTGAAGTATTTCTGGAGGAATGTGATATCGGCCAGGTCCATTGCCAGGCCATACTGGCCCAGGAAGTCTTTCAGCTCTTCTTCGCCGAATGCGGTAAAGCCTTCCAGGACTTCCGGCAGGTCCGGTTTCGGATATTTCTGGACAATGGTTTCCGGCTTTTTCAGGGAAGCCTCCCTGGATTCGACCGGGTTGATCAGGGTTTCCCTGATCTTCGCCTTGTCGTCATCGCTCAGCTTTCCCTTGATGTAGTAAATTCTCGCGCTGGCTACCAGCGGACGCTGTTTCATGGATGACAGCTGGATGCACTGGGCGCAGGAATCTGCTCTCTGGTCAAACTGGCCGGGCAGATATTCCACCGCGAAAACCCATTCGTCTTCCGCCGGCTCAGGCGCGTTTTCCTCATAAAGATCGTCAACCTGGGGCTCGGAAAGAATGGTATAGCGGGCAGAAAGATAGTCTTCCTGATCGATATCCTCAATGTCATAGCGGTTGAGGACGCGTACGCTTTCGATGACATTTGAGCGCAGCGCTTCCGTCAGGTCAGCTTTGACGCCGGCAGCCTCGACCGCGAATTCTTTTCTTTTTTCGACAAAACAACGGTAGACTGTCATGTCTGATTACCTCAGCTTTCTTCCGATATCTGTACGGTAATGCACATTTTCAAAGCCGATTTCCTTTACCGCCGCATAGGACTTGTCCAGTGCTTCGCCAAGGGTGTCTGCCAGGGCGGTGATGCCGAGAACACGGCCGCCGTTTGTCAGATACTTGCCATCGACAAGCTTTGTGCCGGCATGATAGACGATAACGCCTTCATGCTGGCCGTTTTCATCAAGGCCGTAAATTTCATAGCCCTTTGTATACTTCTGCGGATAGCCGCCGGAAGCTTCGATGACGCAGGCCGCGGACTGATCCGACCATTCAATATCAATATCCGCCAGGGTGCCGTCATGGCATG
The DNA here is from genome assembly GCA_030533035.1 of Erysipelotrichaceae bacterium. Lineage (GTDB taxonomy): Bacteria > Bacillota_I > Bacilli_A > Erysipelotrichales > Erysipelotrichaceae > Bulleidia. The sequence goes on along the minus strand of JAUNJW010000077.1, from coordinate 2,129 downwards.
CCTTCATGATCGTGAAAAGATCAGTTTTCAGCAGCGGCAGGACAACCTGTGTTTCGGGATCGCCGAAACGGCAGTTGTATTCAACGACGCGCGGTCCCTTCGGGGTTAACATCAGGCCGAAATACAGACAGCCTTTGAAAGTTCTGCCTTCGGCGTTCATTGCGTTCATTGTCGGCACGAAGATTGTCTTCATGCAGAGATCGGCGATCTCCTTTGTGTAATAGGGAGACGGGGCAATTGTGCCCATGCCGCCGGTGTTGAGGCCTTCGTCATTATCAAGGGCACGCTTGTGGTCCATGGAGGAAACCATCGGTCTGATGACATTGCCGTCAGTGAAAGCCAGCACGGATACTTCCGGACCGGTCATGAATTCTTCCACGACAACACGGCTGCCGGAGGCGCCGAACGCCTGGTCGACCATGATTTCCTTCACCGCTTCTTCCGCTTCCTTTTCGTCCGCCGCAATCAGAACGCCCTTGCCGAGCGCCAGGCCGTCAGCCTTGATGACAGCGGGATAAGTGTTCTTGTAGCGGATATATTTCATGGCTTCTTCCGGCTTGTCAAAAACGTTGTAATCCGCAGTTGGAATGCCGTAGGTTTTCATCAGATTCTTGGAGAAAACCTTGGAGGCTTCGATCACTGCCGCGTCTCTTACCGGACCGAAGCACGGAATGCCCCTGCTTTCAAGGAAATCGACCATGCCGAGCGCCAGCGGATCATCGGGTGTCACGACACAGAAATCAATCTTTTCCCTTTCAGCCAGTTCGCCCATACCCGCAAGATCGGTAGCGGCAACCGCTTCGCACCTGGCCAGGGCGGCGATGCCGCCGTTGCCGGGCGCGCAGATGATTTCAGTGATTTCAGAGTTTTCCTTCAGCTTACGGATGACCGCGTGTTCACGGCCGCCGGAGCCGACTACGAGTACTTTCATAAGAAGCTCCTTTCTTAAGGACAGGATCAATGATGGAACAGACGGATGCCGTTGAAGACCATGGTCATGCCGTATCTGTTGCAGGTGTCGATGACATTGTCATCACGGATGGAACCGCCCGGTTCAGCGATATAGCAGACGCCGCTCTTGTGGGCTCTTTCAATGTTGTCGCCGAACGGGAAGAAAGCGTCGGAACCCAGGGCAACGCCTGTGTTCTTTGCCAGCCATTCTTTCTTTTCTTCAACAGTCAGCGGTTCAGGCTTTTCTGTGAAGAGGTTCTGCCATGTGCCGTCTCTTAAGACGTCTTCATATTCTTCACCGATGTAGACATCGATGGTGTTGTCTCTGTCAGCTCTGCGGATGTCCGGTCTGAACGGAAGCGCGAGAACCTTCGGGTTCTGTCTGAGCCACCAGTTGTCAGCCTTATTGCCGGCAAGACGTGTGCAGTGGACACGGCTCTGCTGGCCGGCGCCGATACCGATTGCCTGGCCGTCCTTGGCGTAGGCAACAGAGTTGGACTGTGTATATTTCAGGGTGATCAGCGCGATCTTGAGATCACGGATGGCGCTCTCCGGCAGATTTTTGTTTTCTGTGACGATATTTGTGAAGAGGGAGTTGTCAATCTTGATGTTGTTTCTGCCCTGTTCGAATGTGATGCCGAAAACCTGTTTTCTTTCAATGGGGTTGGGTACATAGTCCGGATCGATCTGGACAACGTTGTAGCCGCCCTTTCTCTTGGATCTCAGGATTTCGAGCGCTTCTTCCGTATAGCCCGGGGCGATAACGCCGTCGGAGACTTCTTTCTTGATGAGGTTTGCTGTGTCAGCGTCGCAGATGTCGGACAGTGCTGCCCAGTCGCCGTAGGAGCTCATGCGGTCAGCGCCTCTGGCTCTTGCGTATGCGCAGGCAATCGGGGAAAGTTCCTGGTCGCCGGTGAAGTAAATCTGTCTTTCAACTTCGCTCAGCGGCAGGCCGACAGCGGCGCCGGCCGGGGAAACATGCTTGAAGCTGGCTGCGGAAGGCAGGCCTGTGGCTTCCTTGAGTTCCTTGACCAGCTGCCAGGAGTTCAGGGCGTCCATGAAGTTGATATAGCCGGGACGGCCGTTGAGGACAGTTACAGGGAGTTCACCCTCTTCAATGAAAATTCTGGACGGTTTCTGGTTGGGGTTGCAGCCGTATTTCAGTTCGAGTTCCTTAG
>JAUNJW010000076.1 GCA_030533035.1 Erysipelotrichaceae bacterium | reverse complement strand
CGCTGACGCAGGTATCGCTGCCGCTGAGGGCGATGACAAAGGTCGCCTGGACGCCCTGGATGCCCATCAGGCTGTCGGCCACCTGGCTCATCAGCGAGCGGGTAATGTTCCTGTCCTTGATCGGGGCAATGACAACGCCGTGGTCAAAGCGCTGGGCAGCCGCCATCGCCATCGACTTGAGGGTGAATTCGTCAAATGTATCCCTCAGCCAGTCATAGGCAACCTGCGGATCGGCGCCGTACTTTCTCAGCACGGAAGCCGCGTCGTAAGTTCTTGAACCGGTTCTGACACGCCACTTCTGGGTGTCGATGATCATGCCTGCCAGCATGAATGTGGCGTCAACGTCAGAGAAGTCCATTCTCTGTGAAATATACGGGATCATCTCAGTCAGAAGCTCGCAGGTGCTTGAGGCGCCGGCCTCAATGTAGATCAGTACAGGCTTGACGCCCATATCTGTGGATCTTCTGTGATGATCAATGACCACAACCTTCTTTGCCTGCTCGAGCACCTTGGCGCCGTTGGACTGGCGGATGTTATGGTGGTCGGTCATGATGACAAGGGTATTCTCCTTGAGCTGGTTGAGCGCTTCGCCTTCGGTGACAAAGTTCACTTCCTTCTTCAGGATTTCCTCATTTGCCCTCATCGCCCCTTCAAGCTTTTCCTCCAGGCCGCCGGTGCGGGCAATAATGCATGCCTGCTTATGCAGGGATGTGCAGATTCTGGAAAGGCAGATCGCCGAGCCGATGCAGTCAAAATCAGCTGTCTTGTGGCCGCAGATAATGACATTGGACGACTGCTGGATCAGGTCGCGCAGGGCGTGGGACATAACCCTGACCCTGACCCTGCTTCTCTTTTCGGTCGCCTCGGAAGAGCCGCCGAAATACTTGACCTCTTCGCCTGCCTTCTGGACAGCCACCTGGTCGCCGCCTCTTGTCTGGGCAAGATCCATCAGTGTCGATACCATCTCGTCAAGTTCATGCAGGTCGCTGGTTCCTCTGGCAAACGCCAGGGAAAGAGTGATCGAGACGTCCATCTTCTGGGCCGCCTTGCGGATTCTGGTCAGAATCGAGAAATGATCCGCCGCCAGCTGGGCGAAGGTCTTCTCATCCAGGATCAGAAGATACTTGTTGGCGTTGTTGAGACGCTTGGCAAGAACGCCGTAGGAATTGCAGTATTCCACAAGCGGCGTCCTGACCGCGGTGGTGATGGCGGAGGTATCCGCTTCATCGGCATACTGGACGCTTTCTTCATAGTTGTCAAAGTTGGCCAGACCGAGGACGATATGCTCGTCATTGTATTTTTCGCGGTATGTGCTCACTTCGGTGATATCCCGGAAGAAAATGATCTGGGAATCCTCCGAACGGCGGATTTCATAGATATGGTCATCCAGGCGGACAGTCGAAATGTCGGCCCGGCCGGCGATCAGGTCATCCGCTTCCGGAATCCATGTCAGAAGCTTATGGCCGACCCTGTCAATGCCCCTGGTGGCGAACAGTTCGCTCATCCAGGTGATGACATAGTCGTCGTCATAGATGATCATGCCGATGCCGCCGCTCAGGTATGCCTGGCGGGCGGTGGAGCCGAGCATCTGCCTGACGCCGCTGGACTGTTCTTCAGCCGCGCTTTCAAAGCGGTCAATCAGCAGGATAAAGGCAGCGATCTCAAGCACCAGTATGACGCATGCGCTGAGCACGTTTTTTTTCAGTACAAACCAGAAGAAGGCCAGAACAGCAGCCTGGACCAGAACCAGGATCAGCAGCAGTCGCTTAGTTCTGTCGAGTTTCTGACGCATAATTACCTCCTTTGCAGATACGCTCATGTGTATCTGTGGTGATATACAGGAAGCCGGCCACAATCAGTGCCAGCGAGAACATGAAGAACAGCAGGATGGACAGCACGAAAATCCAGCGGGCTGCCCCCGGCCACAGGCGGGGCGCCAGAACCAGGATTCCGACGAAGCCGTAGAAGACAAGATACATCATGCCGGCTGTTCCGATTGCCTGGACGGCAGTCTGGACCGCGGATGACTCAAACGGCTTTGCCATCGAGTAGTAATAGGCAAGCATCATTGCCAGGGCAGCGTAGCCGCTCCATTTCGGCGGATAGTAGTCATACAGCGGCGTCGAAGGCGGCAGCGTAAAGCGCAGCCTCTTCAGCATCAGCCGGGACATCAGGTGGGTGATCAGCCCTTCCAGCACGCCGGTCAGGATCGCCGACAGGACAAACAGTGTCCGCAGTGAATTCTCACTCATGAACGACGCCGGCAGCGCCGCCCCTGTATCAGCTGTGATCGTTGAGAGGATATTGGCATACTCGCCGATTTCCGCCGTGATGTCATAGCCGAAGAAGGAAGCGAAGACTACCATCGCCAGCAATTCCACCAGACCGCCCATGATCAGCGTCCTCAGCAGGATCCGCCGGCTTTCCGTTTTGTTATGGACGCCAGCCCCGTATATAGTTCCGATCACGCTTTCGCAGCCGACAAAGAACATGCTCTGGGGCGTTCCCAGTATGAAGCACAGTGTCAGCAGCGCCGCCAGGACAACGCCGCTGTTGCGCAGCCCGTATCTGGCGGAATAAAACACCATCGGCAGCGGGAAGAGGAAAAGCGCCATTGAGGAAATGGAACCGGCCAGCTGTCTGTCGATCAGCAGCACCGCCCCGACAATGGCGATCATCATCGCGCCGTCTGTGATTTTTCTTATGTTCTGATTCATATTCAAGACTCAATCCCGCATGACAAAAAGGATGCCGCGGGCATGTGTTGATTATAGCATATCCATGATGTTCGGGTATGAATTCAGCTGTCACTTAAAAATCTTTACTTCTGTACACATGCCTGCTATAAATGTAAACAGCATGAAAAAAACAAAGAAAAACTTTACAGTGAAAGAAGATTTCCGCCATGGCCTCAGGGACGGCCTGCCGATTGCCCTGGGCTACTTCGCGGTTTCTTTCTCACTGGGAATCATCATGAAGAATATCGGCATGAGCCCCGGCCAGGGATTCCTGTTTTCCCTGCTCGACCTGGCTTCCGCCGGTGAATATGCTGTCCTGCAGGTCATCGCGGCCGACGCGCCTTATATAGAAATGGTAATCGTCCTGCTGGTGACCAATGCCCGCTACCTGCTGATGTCCACTGCCCTGAGCCAGAAGTTCTCCCAGGATACCCCTCTTCTCCACCGCTTCGCGGTCGGCTATGGCGTGACGGATGAACTGTTCGGCCTCGGCATCAATTACAAAGGCTGGCTGTCGCCATGGTATTACTACGGGGCGCTGGGTTTCTCCGCCTTCATGTGGGCGCTTGGTTCCGCCGGCGGCATCGTTGCCGGCAACATCCTGCCTGAACGCCTTGTCAGGGCACTCTCGGTGGCTCTGTTCGGAATGTTCCTGGCCATCATCATTCCCCCTTCAAGAACCGACAAGGCGGTCGCGGCCACTGTCGCGGCAGGCTTCCTGCTGAGCTTTGTCTGCGAGCAGGTCAGTTTCCTGCATATGAGCGGCGGCACCAAAACCATTGTGCTGACAATACTGATCGCGGCCGCAGCGTCAGTCCTGTGCCCGCGCGCTGATGATGAAATTGAACAGGAGGCGGAACATGAAGCATAATCTGATGGTCTACATCCTCCTGTCCGGCCTGGTCTCCTACCTGATCCGCGTCCTGCCGCTGACCCTGATCCGCAAACCGATCAGAAGCCGCTTTATCCGTTCCTTCCTGTATTATGTTCCCTACGCCACGCTGGCGGTGATGACTTTCCCTGCCATTATCACCTCCACCGCCTCCCCGGTTTCCGGCGCGATCGCGCTCGGGGCGGGAATTGTCCTGGCCTGGAACGGGAAGAGCCTGCCCTTTGTCGCGGCGGTGTGCTGCGCGGCTGTATTTGTCACCGAACTGCTGATGGGATTATAAAAGAACAATCACCGCGGATTGTTCTTTTCTTTTTCAATCTCTTCAAGCAGCTTTTTTTCAGCTTCACTCAGTTCCCTGTCCGCCAGCAGATCGGGCCTGATTTCCGCCGTCAGCCGGAGCGATTCCTTCAGCCGCCATTTTTCTATTTCCTTATGATTGCCCGACATCAGCACCGCCGGCACTTTCATGCCGCGAAAATCCGCCGGTCTTGTGTACTGGGGATATTCGAGCAGGCCGTTTTCAAATGATTCCTCTTCCGTGCTTGCCTTCCGGATTGTGCCGAGCAGGCGGACGATGGAATCGATGACGGCCATGGCCGGGATTTCACCGCCGGAGAGGACATAGTCACCGACAGAAATGAACTCGTCACAGTATGAATTCACCCTGGCGTCGATGCCTTCATAATGGCCGCAGATCAGGATCAGATGATCCATGCCGGTATATTCATGAACCTTGTCCTGGGTATAGGGTACACCGCCGGGCATGAACATGACCGTATGACTGTTTCCGGTTTTTACCGCTTCCAGACAGCCGATCAGAGGTTCGCAGCGCATGATCATTCCGGCACCGCCGCCATAGGGAGAATCATCGATATGACGGAAGCTGCCGTCCGCGTAATCTTTAATATCCCTGATTTCCACCTCGAGCAGTCCCTTTTCCGCCGCTCTTTTCACAAGGACGGAATCAAGAAAGCTGTCAAAGAATTCAGGAAATATGGTGAGAACCGTAATTCTCATTTTCAGAAGCCGCCGACCTGGATGGAATCATCCATTTCCGTGATGACCGGGGCATAGCGGCTGTAGACTTCCTGATAGCCCGGATAGAGAGAATCATTGAGCTTAGAGAACGGGATTGCCTCAAAGTTTTTGTGGGCGCTGCGGTTGGAATAGGTCCAGTGCAGATCCGCCTTAACGTCTGAAATCTTTACTTCCGACTGATTTCCCTGAGTTGTCTTGGTAATCTTGAGAGCCCCCATCATGCCGATCATCGATTTTTCCCACGGCCACTGGTCAGAGATCAGATTGCCCAGCGCGTAGAAACAGATCGTCCTGTTGTTGATCCACTCAACCGGCTGGATGCAGTGGACATGGTTGCCGATAATGATATCCGCGCCGGCGTCGGAAAGCTGGCGGGCCAGGGTCAGCTGTTCTTCGTTGGGCTCCATCGAATATTCATCGCCCCAGTGGATGGCGACAATGACGACGTCAGCCAGTTCCTTGCCTTTTCTGACCTGCTCAAACATTTCATCCATATAATCGCGGTAGCAGTTGACGAGGTATTCCTCCCCTTCCGGACACTGCAGGCCGTTCATGCCGTAGGTCCAGGAGACAAAGACATAGGAGATGCCGTTGACTTCATAGACAGGCAGTTCATTGAATTCATCCCAGGATCTGTTGGTGCCGTCCTCGACGACGCCTTCCTGCTGTTCCCAGAATTTCTTGGAAGCTTCAATGCCGGCGCCCCATCTGTCGAGGGCGTGGTTGGTGGCGGTTGAAACCAGGTTGAAGCCCTGGGCAACCATATCCCGGCCCCATTCCTGGGGTGAGTTGAACATCGGATAATTGGAAAGGCCGAGCTCCTCGCCGCCGAGGATTGTTTCCTGGTTAAAATACGCAAGGTCATACTGCTGCGCAATCGCGCCGATCCGGGAGATCTGCTTTGTGAAGTCCCAGCCGCCGTCAGCGGTTCTCGCGTCATTGTATACAGTGTCATGAAGCAGGGCGTCGCCGACCATGAACAGTGTCGCTTCATGGGTTTCAATCACCGGTGAGTAGCCTTCTCCGGTATTTCTGAGATGCACCGCGGCAGGCTGCTTGTCATAGTGCTGCCTTGAGCCATTTCCGCGGATGATCCAGATTCCGAAGCCCGTCAGCGCCGCAAGTGCCAGCAGTATCATCAGCAGCGTGCCTGTTCTGAACTGTTTCTTTTTCTTTGCCATACTTACCTCCCGGCTGCCTGCCCATCTGCGGAATATCTTATCACAGGATACAGGGCGCCCGGCCGGCAGTTTTTGACAAAGAAAAAAATTATGGTGGCTTTTTCAGAAAGGGTGTGCTAATATAGTCACGCTGAACGTCGGGGTGTGGCTCAGCTTGGTAGAGCGCTTCGTTCGGGACGAAGAGGTCGTGAGTTCGAATCTCGTCACCCCGACCATTGAAAGATCCGTTTACGGGTCTTTTCTTTTTTCTGATGATTGCAAAAAAGAACTCTCCTTTTCAGTGATATGATGATCACAGAAGAAAGGAGTTTCACTTCCATGTTCAAAGACTACCGCTATGACGGCTCCAAAGCCTTTAAAATCAAAAAAGTCTCCACTGATGAAACAAAGCTTTGCGATGACAAAAAAGACGCAAAGGAAAAGATGAAAGCCAATGAGGAGAAGCTCGACGAACTCCAGCAGAAGCTTTACGCCGAAAAGAAAGAAGGCCTGATCATTGTCTTCCAGGCCATGGACGCCGCCGGCAAGGACGGCACAATCACCCATGTCCTGCAGTGCCTTTCCCCGCACGGTGTCTATGAAGCTGCTTTCAAGTCGCCCAGCTCAACAGAGCTGGCCCACGACTATCTCTGGCGGATTGCCGCCCAGGTGCCGGCCAAGGGAGAAATTGCCATCTTCAACCGTTCCCATTATGAAGATGTCCTGATCGGCAAGGTCAAAAAGCTCTACCTCGCCCAGGCCCAGTCCAGAAGGATCGACATGGACAAGGTTATTGACAACCGCTATGAAGACATCCGTAATTTTGAGAAATATCTCTATAACAACAATATCCGCATTGTCAAAATCTTCCTGAATGTCTCCAAGGATGAACAGGCCAGACGCTTCCTCGCCAGAATCGAGGAGCCGGAAAAGAACTGGAAGTTCTCCAGCGGCGACGTTGAGGAAAGACAGTACTGGGACGCCTACCAGCAGGCTTTCGAGGATGCCATCAATGAAACAGCCACGGAATACGCTCCCTGGTATGTCGTGCCTGCTGACCATAAGTGGTACATGCGCTATGTCGTCTCCGAAATCATCCTTGCGGCGCTGAAGGAAATGGATCCCCGCTGGCCGGAAGTCACAAAAGAAAGACTGGAGGAATTCCAGGGCTGGGCTGATCGGCTGCATGAGGAACTGGGTGAATAAACGTCCATGCCGCCGGTCAGAATGATCCACTGCATGCAGTGCGGCGCGAAGCTGGAAGAAAAGTACCTGGCTTCTGAAGAAAAAAACATTCCCTGGTGTCCTGTATGCAATGCCTACCGCTTCCCGGTATTCAACGCCGGTGTTTCCATGATCATCACCAATCCGAAGCGTGACAAAGTGCTCCTGATCCGCCAGTACGGCGGCGACGAGTATATCCTCTGCGCCGGCTATATCAACCGGGGCGAAGACGCGGAAGACGCGGCCATCAGGGAAATCCGCGAGGAGCTTGGCCTTGAGGTGCAGTTTCTCTCCTTCAACCGTTCCCACTTCTACGCGCCCTCCAACACCCTCATGTTCAACTTCACTGCCGTTGTCAGTGACGCCGACGCGGTCCCCAATGAGGAAATTGATTCCTGGAGCTGGATGGGAATTGACGAAGCCCGCAGCCGGATCCGCAGGAATTCCCTTGCCCAGGCTTTCCTGAACGGCTATCTGAGCGGAACATGGAATTTTCCTCAAACACCCGCAAAGCCATATAAATAACCAAAAGAGGAAGTTTTCCCAATGATGATAATTCATCATTCAGTGAAACTTCCTCTTTTTCTTTATGCAGTGCCGAGCTGGTTGACGATCATTTCCTCATACTGGCGGGTATAGAGATCATAATAGTATCCCTTCTTCCGCATCAGCTCGCGGTGTCTGCCGCGCTCGATGATCTTTCCATCCTGGACAACCAGGATCACATCGGCGTCGACAATCGTGGACAGACGGTGGGCAATCACGAAGGATGTCCGTCCTTTGATGACTGTCGCGATTGCGTCCTGGATCGCCTTTTCCGTCAGGGTGTCAATGGAAGCTGTCGCCTCATCCAGAACAAGGATCCGCGGATCCGCGAGAATTGCCCTGGCAAATGAAAGCAGCTGTTTCTCACCGGTGGAAAGCAGGTCGCCGCCTTCACCGACTTCACTGTCGAGACCCTTGTCCATTTTCGCAAGAACAGATTCGGCTGAGACAAGCTTCAGCGCCGCCATGATTTCCTCATCGGAGGCGTCGGGCTTGCCATAGCGCAGGTTGTCGCGGACAGTTCCGGAGAACAGGTGCGGCGTCTGCAGGACATAGCCGATATTGGAATGCAGCCAGAGCTGCGATCTTTCCCGGGCGTCGCGGCCGTCAATCAGAACCTGGCCTTCAGTCGGTTCAAAGAAACGGCAGACCAGATTGACCAGGGTTGATTTGCCGGCGCCGGTCTCCCCGACGATCGCGACATTTGTACCCCTGGGCACTTTCAGATCGAAGTGCTCCAGAACCATTTCATTTCCGTCCGGATACATGAAGCTGACGTCGCGGAATTCCACATCGCCTTCCAGCGGTTCCCAGTTTTCTTTTTTCGGATTGAAGGCATCGCCGTACTTTTCAATGACTTCCTTCGAATCGGCGACATCGCTTTCTGTCTCCATCAGCTTTGTAAAGCGTTCAATGTTGACCTGTATCGCGATCAGGGCCGCGATGGTTTCAATGATGAACTGGATCGGCTCCATCAGGTTCATGGCATAGCTCATGAAGACGGACAGGGTGCCGATCATCATCACGCCGTCCCTGGTCAGATAGCCGCCCTTCCAGAGCACCAGCGCCAGGGCAATGGAGCCCATCATGGCGACCGATGAGGAGAAGGCCGCTGAATATCTGACCGCGTGGACAGAGGTCTTTTTCATTTCGGCTGTGTCTTTTTTAAAGTCAGCGCCGA
>JAUNJW010000075.1 GCA_030533035.1 Erysipelotrichaceae bacterium | reverse complement strand
ACCGGCAGACTCGGCATATTCCACGGCATGAAGTCTTATTTCTGCCAGGATGACATGGGCCAGATCGCACCCGTCTATTCCATTTCCGCCGGCCTTGACTATCCCGGCATCGGCCCTGAACATGCATGGCTCCATGACACCGGCCGGGCCAGATACATTGCCGTAACCGATGAGGAGGCGGTGCAGGCATTTGAATATCTTTCCCGCATGGAAGGCATTATTCCCGCCATTGAGTCCGCCCACGCGGTGGCATACGCGATGGATTACGCAAAGCAGCTGGACCCTTCAAAGAATATCGTTGTGACAATTTCCGGACGGGGCGACAAGGACTGTGTCTCCGTTGCCCGCTACCGGGGACAGGAGATTTCCGAATGAGCAGAATCCATGAGGCCTTTGAAAATAAAAAGGCGTTTATCCCGTTTATCACCTGCGGCGATCCGGATCTGGAAACCACTGCCGCGATTGTGAAGGCAATGGTCCAGAACGGCGCCGACCTGATTGAACTCGGCATTCCGTTTTCCGATCCGACCGCCGAAGGACCGGTGATCCAGGAGGCGGACAACCGGGCGCTCAAAGGCGGCGTCAACACCGAAAAGATTCTCGCTGTCGCAAAGGAACTCAGAAAAGAAATCAGTGTCCCGATGGTTTTTATGACTTATGCCAACGTGGTCTATTCCTATGGCGCTGAAAAATTCCTTTCTGTCGCAAAGGAAGCTGAGATCGACGGTCTGATCCTGCCGGACGTGCCGTTTGAGGAAAAAGAGGAATTCGCCTCTCTTTGCGAAGAGTACGGCCTGGACCTGATTTCCATGATCGCCCCGACTTCAAAGGAACGCATCCGTATGATCGCCAAAGAGGCGAAGGGATTCCTCTATGTGGTTTCCTCGCTTGGCGTCACCGGCGTCAGGAGCCAGATCAATACCGATATCGCCTCACTGATCAGCGAGGTCAGGGCAGTGACTGATCTGCCGTGTGCCGTCGGCTTCGGCATCTCTGCCCCTGAGCAGGCCGCGAGGATGGCTTCTCTTTCCGACGGCGCGATTGTCGGCTCCGCCATTGTCCGCATCATCGCGGAACATGGCAAGGACAGTCCGGAAGCTGTCGCCACCTTTGTGAAGGAAATGAGCACTGCCGTTCATCAGATCCGCTGAAAACAATCTATAATAGAATCAGCGGCGGAAACATTCATCATGTTTCCCGGGAGGTGAACATGGCAAAACTGGAAAAAGACATCCGCACGGATCTCTCAAAGCTGATGGCCTATCTGGACCGCGGGATCCTGGAAGGCAGCGTCTCAGCTTCACTTGAAGATAAAAGCACTCTGAAAAGCGGCTGTGTGACCTGCGAGGTGCGGGTATACGAACGATACAGCTGGCTCGGCAACAACCGTCTTTCACTCAGTGTGACCGCCCTTGATGTGGGCGACGGAACCGTGCATCTTTCCGCGATTACTTCCGGCGGATCACAGGCGGTGCTTGTCAAAGTGAATACGTTCGGCGAGTCGAATTTCCTGGAGGCATTCAGGAACGTCCTCGACAATTATCAGAAGTTTTAAAAAGCGGTCAGCTGAATTGTCCCTCACGGATGTACCGCTTTTTTCATGCGCTGAGCTGGCGGCACTTGCAAACCGATACGTTCTGATCTACATTTAAGGTAGCAGACATGCAGACATGACTCCTGCATCCGCAATGACGAACAAGGGCGTTCTCAGATCGTTTGAGTGCGCCTTTTTACATAGATGGACAATGCAGTGTTTTCAGCTGCAGCGGAGGATCAGAATATGGCAGCTTTTGAAAGAATCAGATCAGGCATTCCGATGATGGACGATGTGCTTCAGAATATCCGTCTTGGCGACAATGTTGTCTGGCAGGTGCCTTCCCTCGACGAATTCAGACTGATCGCACAACGGTTTGCCGATCAGGCAATCAAGGATCACCGCAATCTGATCTATATACGCTTTGCGGAACATGAACCGATCCTCACGGAAAGAGAAGGGTTAAGGATCATTCCGGTTGAGCTTTCCCACCGCTTTGAAACCTTTACCGTGAATATCCATAATCTCATTGAAAAAGAAGGCTATGATGCATTCTATGTTTTCGACTGTCTCTCCGAACTGGAACAGGCATGGTCGACTGACCTGATGATGGGCAACTTCTTCCATCTGACCTGTCCGTTTCTGTTCATCCTGGATACAGTCGCCTATTTTCCCGTGATCCGCGGCAAGCATTCATTTGACGCCATTGCGACCATCCGCGATACGACCCAGCTGTTTCTGGATGTATACAGTGACAAAGCGGATGTGTATGTAAGACCGATGAAGGTATGGAACCGCTATTCACAGACAATGTTCCAGCCATACCGGCTGGACAGAAACGACTTCAGTTTCCGGATGCTTTCCGAAGGCACTGAGATCAGCCGCTTTTACAGCATCATGAACAGGGAAAACAGCCATGCGGCGGATCAGAACACAGACAGCTGGGAACGTTTCTTTGCCAGATCCAGACTGATGTATGAAAGCGGCATGGATATCACGGATGCCTGCAGCAGAATGTGCAATATCATGCTTACAAGAGATGCCAAGATGAGACAGCTCATCAAGGCAAACTTCACACCTGAGGATTATTTTGAAGTGCATTCGCGGATGATCGGAACCGGTATGATCGGCGGCAAGGCATGCGGCATGCTGCTGGCCAGAAAGATCGTGGAAAACCACCGGCCGGATATCTTTGAAAGGCTTGAACCGCATGACTCTTTTTACATCGGTTCGGATGTTTTCTATGCATATATCGTGGATAACGGCTTCTGGGAATTAAGAATCAGCCAGCGCACCGAAGAGGGGTATTTCACCCTGGCCAAACGGTTTGAAGAAAAGATCATGAGCGGAAAGTTTGGCGCAAAGATCAAAGCTGAGTTTGAAAGGATCCTCGATTATTACGGCAATGATCCGATCATTGTCCGCTCCAGCTCCATCCTCGAGGACGGTTTCGGCAATGCCTTTGCGGGAAAATACGAATCGGTTTTCTGCGGCAACACAGGCACACTGGAAGAACGTCTTCAGAAATTCGAAGACGCCGTCCGCACAGTCTATGCCAGCACAATGAGCCTGGCTGCCCTGGATTACCGCAAGCGCCGCGGGCTTGACAGGCGGGATGAACAGATGGCGATCCTTGTTCAGCGTGTGTCCGGCTCCCGGTACAGAGACTTCTTCATGCCGTGCGCCGCCGGGGTGGGCTATTCCGCCAGTCCTTACAGACTGGGCAGAGAAAAACCCAAAGAGGGGATGCTCAGACTGGTCATGGGGCTGGGAACGGCTGCGGTTGACCGAAGAACCGGCTCCTATCCAAGACTGGTCTCCCTGGATTCGCCGACCCGCTTTATCAGTTCGGGATCCGCAAACAGACAGGAATACTCCCAGCAGATCGTCGATGCAGTGAGTTCCGAAACCAATGACGTGAAGGGCTTTGATACAGATGAACTGGTCCATGAGATTCCGGTATATCTGAAGAATCTGATGTATACCCATGATTATCAGGCGGAGAACTTCTTCCAGGAGCACGGGCTGCGCAAAGAGGTGCTGTATATCTCATGTGATGGAGTGACAAAGAATAAAGCGCTGATGCAGGATATGAAGGATATTCTGAATCTGATCCAGACTCATTATGAGTATCCGGTGGATACAGAATATACGATCAATTTCTCCTCTGATGGCGGCTATGTGATCGATCTTCTCCAATGCCGGCCTCTGCAGTTAAGTGAGGAAGGGGATAAGGTTGAAATTCCCGAAGATATACCGGAAGAAAACATCCTTCTTGAAACAAAAGGTGTTTCCATGGGCTTTTCAAGAGAGATCGATGTTGACTGTGCTGTTCTGATCGATCCGGTATCCTACTACAACATGCCTTACAGACGCAAATATGAGATCAAGAATGCCCTGGCTGAAGTCAACTGGCACTATCGCGGAAATGGAAAGCATCTGCTCCTGTTCACACCGGGCAGAATCTGCACATCCTCTCCGGAACTGGGCGTTCCTTCGGCATTTGATGATATCAGTGAATTCTCCCTCATTGCGGAAGTGTCCGAATCCAAAGCAGGTTATATTCCCGAACTGAGCTATGGCTCACATATTTTCCAGGATCTTGTCGAGTCCGGTATCCTTTACACGGCAGTATTTGAAAAGGAAAGCACGATTGCTTTTGCACCGGATCTTCTTTCCCGCTTTCCGGAAATAACTGATCTGATCACACAGCTTCCTGAAGACATCAGAGGAGTTCTCCGGGTCTATGATACGGAAGGAAAAAACCTGAAGCTGTATTATGACATGGGAGAAGAACATCTGCTGATCGCAATGCAGTGAAACATCACAGAAATGAAAATGGTCCGGTGATGAACTGACCGTTTTTTCTTCAGAATCCGCCGACCTGGATGGAATCATCCATCGCCGTGATGATTTTTGACATTCTGTTATAAAGTTCCTGATAGCCCGGACACAGGGAGTCATTGAGCTGGGTGAAGGGAATGACTTCCATATCCTTCCAGGTGTTGACTTCGCCATACGTCCAGTGCAGGTCCGCCTTGACATCGCTCAGGGTGATTTCGGTTTCATCGCCCTTTGTCTTTTTGTTTACGGTGACGGCGCCCATCATGCCGACAAGAGAGTCATCGAACTGGGCGCTGATCAGATTGCCCAGGGCATAGAAGCAGATCGTTTTATTGCCGTTGATCCACTGGACAGGCTGGATCATGTGGGGGTGGTTGCCGATGATGATATCGCAGCCGGCGTCGGAGAGCGCCTGGGCCAGATACAGCTGATTGTCATTGGGATAATCGGCGTATTCCGTGCCCCAGTGGATGGCCATGATCACAACGTCCGCCATTTCATCGGCCCGCCGCACCTGTTCAAGCATCTCATCCTCATAGCCGGTATAGGAATTGACCAGATATTCCATGCCTTCCGGCATCGGAATGCCGTTGGTGCCGAATGTCCAGGAAAGGAAGGCGTAGGAGATGCCGTTGCATTCCCGGACGGAAATTTCATTTCTTTCCTCCCAGGACAGGTTCGTGCCTTCCATCAGGATCTGATCGTCATGCGATTTCCAGAAATTGTACTGTCTTTCGATGCCTTCGGCGCCCATATCCATGGAATGGTTGGTCGCGGTTGATACCAGATCGAAGCCTTCTTCAATCATGTTGAGGCCGAATTCCTGCGGAGTGTTGAAGATCGGGAAGGAGCTTAAGCCCATCTCCGTTCCGCCGAGGATTGTTTCCTGGTTGTAATAGGCCACATCATACTGCCTGGCGATTTCGCCGATCCGGTCGACCATCGGCTTGAACTCATAGGAGCCGTCCGGCTGTTCAGCCCAGTAATAGACAGCGCCATGGATCAGACCGTCGCCGACCATGAACAGGGTGAAGGAGGTTTCCTCTTCCTTAATCTCTTCCATCTTCGGCCCATCTGCCTGAGAAAGCTCAGCGGAAGGCTCCGCTTTGATCTTTGCCGGCTCTTCCCGGTTCTTCCAGATGAAAATCCCGCACAGGGCAAGCGCACAGACAAGAACCAGACCAATGAGGACCTTGAACCAGGTTTTGACTTTTCTCTTTTTTGCCATGTCATTCTCCTTTTCGGACAGCCGGACCTGATTGACAGACCGGAAATTCGGTTTCACCTGTTAATCTTACCACGTTGAAGAAACAGATGATGAAACAAAAAGACAGGCGCATCATGGCCTGTCTTCTGTAAGATTCTTTTCAGCTGTTTTCAGGCCGCATCGAGAAGAGGCAGCCGCAGTAGTTCTGTTTATACAGACTGTAGGCGTCGCAGATCTCATTGGATCTTCTCTGGCCGTCGTTTTTCTTGAAGTCGCTGGTGAAATACTTCGTATGACTGTATTTCTCCTGCAGCTTCAGGCCGATCTCATTGAGCTTCTGTGAATCCTTCTGGCGGGAGAAGGTCATGACTGTCGTGAAATAGTCAAAGCCGTGCTCATCGGCATAGCGGAAGGCTTCGTCCATCCGCTTTTCATAGCAGAAGAAACATCGCTT
Source organism: Erysipelotrichaceae bacterium (assembly GCA_030533035.1). Lineage (GTDB taxonomy): Bacteria > Bacillota_I > Bacilli_A > Erysipelotrichales > Erysipelotrichaceae > Bulleidia. Next base: position 2,770 of record JAUNJW010000075.1, on the reverse strand, counting down.
CCAGCCTTCGGGGTCATCCTTGCCGAACATCAGGGATTCCATGTATTCTTCGCCGGTATAGCCGGTGACGATGATTTCTATGGAATCATTCCATCTTTCATGGACATAGCGCTTCAGCTCGCTTAAGCGGTGATCATACTCGGCTTTGGGCCAGATGTTCGGATTGTTGTAGATCAGGGTGATGTCAAAGGCACCGCTCAGAAAATCCATCGGCCAGCAGGCGCACACAACGCAGCAGGCATGAAGCAGGATCCGCGGCTTACGGTCGGGGAATCTTTCCTTAAAGGTCTTCATTTCCTTCAGGGATTCCACATGGTAATTGGTTTTGGAAGAGGACTTTCTGCCCCGCACATAGGCGGCGTATTCTTCAAAGTCATTCATTGGTTATAAGCATGCAGTCGCCGAAGGAGAAGAAGCGGTACTTCTCTTCCACCGCATGGCGGTAGGCTTCAAAGGTCAGGTCATAGCCGGCAAAGGAAGCGATCATCATGATCAGGGTGGACTTCGGCAGATGGAAGTTGGTGATCATGCAGTCAATGGTGTGCCACTCATAGCCGGGATAGATAAACAGCTCTGTGCCGCCGGTGCACTCTTCAAACCGGCCGAACCGGTTCCAGACAGATTCCAGTGTCCTGACCGAAGTGGTGCCGATGGCGATGATCCTTCTGCCTTCTGCCTTCGCTTTGTTCAGGATGTCCGCCGTTTCCTTTGACATCATATAGATTTCTGAATGCATATGATGATCGGCGATCTCTTCGGTGTCCATCGGCCTGAAAGTGCCAAGGCCCACATGCAGGGTGACTTCCGCGACAGTGACGCCTTTCTTTTCGATTTCCGCAAAGAACTCAGGGGTGAAATGCAGTCCCGCTGTCGGGGCGGCGGCTGAGCCTCTGACTTTTGCGTATACTGTCTGGTAGCGCTCGGGATCATCGAGCTTTTCACGGATATAGGGGGGCAGGGGAACATTGCCGAGCTCATCAAGGATCTCGTTGAAGATGCCGTCATAAAGCATCTTCATGAAGCGGATGCCTTTTTCACCGATGCCGGTGCACTGCGCCTTCAGGCGGCCGTCATGGAAGGAAACAACGGTTCCGATCTTGATGACCTTGGCGTTGCCGGCCAGGCATTCCCAGACGTCGTCTTCCATCTGCCTGAGCAGCAGCAGCTCGACATGGGCGCCGGTTTCTTCCTTTGTGCCGAATAATCTGGCCGGGATGACCCGGGTATTGTTTCTGACAATGACGTCGCCTTCATGGACAAATTCCAGCAGGTCGCGGAATGTCCGGTCCTCAAAGGTGCCCTGGTTTTTGTGAATGACCATCATCCTGGAGGCGGTTCTGTCCTTCAGCGGTGTCTGGGCAATCAGCTCCTTCGGCAGCTCATAGTCAAAATCACTGGTTTTGGTATATTTCATCAGAATCCTCTTTCGTCGAATTTCATGTTTGTCAGCACTTCATGCTTGAAGTCATTGAAGCGGTCGGCTTTGATCGCGCGTCGGGCGTCTTCCATAAGCCTGACAAGGAATCTTGTGTTGTGGATCGACATCAGCCTGGTGCCGAAGCCTTCGTCGCATCTGAACAGGTGGTTCAGGTATGCCTTTGTATAATTTCTGCAGCAGTAGCAGTCGCATTCCGGATCAAGCGGCGTGAAGTCTTCCTTGTACATCGCCTTGCGGATGTTGAGTCTGCCCTGGGATGTCATCAGGGTGCCGTGTCTGGCGATCCGTGTCGGCAGCACGCAGTCGCACATGTCGATGTTGAGCGAGACAGCTTCCAGAAGGTCATTGACAGCGCCGACGCCCATCAGGTAGCGCGGCTTGTCATAAGGCAGGTTTTCCGCCGACCATCTGACCATGCGGACCATTGTCTCCTTGTCCTCGCCGACGGATGTGCCGCCGATCGCGTAGCCGGGGAAGTCCATTTCCACCAGCTTCTCGGCGCAGTAATGGCGCAGGTCTTCATAGTCGCCGCCCTGGACGATGCCGAAGACGGCCTGCTCATCGGGTCTTTCGTTGGCGTTTTTGCCGCGCTCGGCCCAGCGCAGGGTTCTCAGCATGGAATCCTTTGCGTATTCACGGGTGGCCGGATAGGGGATGCATTCATCAAAGGACATCATGATATCCGCGCCGATCGCGTTCTGGATCTGGATGGATTTCTCCGGGGACAGAAACAGCATGTCGCCGTTGAGCACGTTCTTGAAGGTGACGCCTTCCTCGGAAATCTTCCTGGTGTCAGCGAGCGAGAATACCTGGAATCCGCCTGAGTCCGTCAGCATCGGTCCTTTGTAGTTCATGAACTTATGGACGCCGCCGGCCTTGCGCATGACCTCCGTGCCGGGCCGCAGCCACAGATGGTAGGTGTTGGCAAGAACGACACCGGCGCCTAAATCATAGAGCTCTTCCGGTGAAAGGAACTTGACCGTGGCCTGGGTGCCGACCGGCATGAACATCGGCGTTTCGACGTCGCCATGGGGCGTATGGAGAATGCCTGTGCGGGCGCCGGACTGCTTACAGACATGCGTGATTTCAAAGGTAACAGGATTCATAGGTGCTGATTCCTCGCTTTCGGCCTTAAGCATATCACAGATTCAATCTGAGTGAGTATACCGGCGAAGTGTTATAATCATACTGTGAAGTCACAGGTAATCAGAAAAAGGAATCTGCCCGAGGAACGCAGCGTCAGCTACCGCGTGCAGCTCAAGCCGACGGTCACGCTGGTCATCATGATTATGATGGGCATGATCTTTATTGTCGCCAAGCCGTATCTGTTTC